>JAYVDE010000462.1:0-4203 GCA_043749575.1 Burkholderiaceae bacterium
GACCACGCTCATGTTGTGCTCGACCATCAGCACCGTGCGCCGCGCCGCCACCTTCTTGATCAGTTGGCGGATCCGGTCGACGTCTTCCAGGCCCATGCCCTGGGTCGGCTCGTCGAGCAACATCAGCGTCGGGTTCATCGCCAGCGTGGTGGCGATCTCCAGCGCGCGCTTGCGGCCATAGCTGAGCTCCACCGCGGTCAGCCCGGCGTATTTTTCGAGGTCAACCTCGCGCAGCAGGTCCATCGCCTGCGGGTTGAGCTGGTCCAGCACACGCTCGGAGCGCCAGAACTGGAACGAGTTGTGCAGCTGGCGCTGCAGCGCCACGCGAACGTTCTCCAGCACGGTCAGGTGCGGAAAAACCGACGAGATCTGGAACGACCGGATAACGCCGCGCCGCGCGATGTGCGCCGAGGTCTCGGTCGTGATGTCATGGCCGTCGAACAGGATCTGGCCCGAGGTCGGCGTCAGGAATTTGGTCAGCAGGTTGAAGCAAGTCGTCTTGCCGGCGCCATTGGGGCCGATCAGCGCGTGGATGCTGCCGCGGCGCACTTGCAGGTCGACCTTGCTGACCGCGACGAAGCCCTTGAACTCCTTGGTCAGCGCGCGGGTCTCGAGAATGAAGTCTTGGGTCATGGGGAGGGGATCTCGGGATCAAAGCCGGCGCGATGTTAATCGCAGTCGCTGCTTGGGCTCTTGCGGGCGCCTGCCTGCGGGTCTTCCCCAGGGTCAATGCGGGCCAAAGCGCCCCTTAGTCAACGGCGCATTCTCAGGCCCTGCTGGTAGCCCGTAGACTGCCGCGCTGCCGGCCCGGCCAGAAGCCGGTGGCCGCCTTCCACCCCGCGAGGATATCCACTTGAAGACACCGCTGAACCACCGCACACCCGCCCTGGCCGCTGCCGACAGCCATCGCCAACCCAGTCGCCGGCCGCGCCATCGTGCGCTGGTCGCAGCCACCTTGCTGGCGCTGGCTGCCGGTGGTGTGCAGGCGCAGATCTCCGACGGCATCGTCAAGATCGGCCTGCTCAACGACCTGACCGGCGTCTACGCCGACATCGTCGGCCCGGGCGCGGTGATCGCGGCCAAGATGGCCATCGCCGACTTCGGCGGCAAGGTGCTGGGCAAACCGATCGAGCTGGTCGTGGCCGATACCCAGAACAAGGCCGACATCGCCGCCGCCAAGGCCCGCGAGTGGTTCGACACCCAGAAGGTCGACATGCTGGGCGACGTGGCCGCCACCGCGCCGGCGCTGGCCGTGCTGCAAGTGGCCAAGCAGAAGAACAAGATCGCCCTGTTCACCAGCGCGGCGAGCAGCCGGCTGAGCAACGAGGACTGCTCGGCGGTCAGCGTGCACTGGACTTACGACACCTATGCGCTGGCCGCCGGCACCGGCCGCGGCGTGGTCAAGTCGGGTGGCGACAGCTGGTACTTCCTGACCGCCGACTACGCCTTCGGCACCAACCTGGAAAAAGACACGACCGAGGTCGTCAAGGCCGAAGGTGGCAAGGTGATCGGCTCGGTGCGGCACCCGCTGAACGCCTCGGACTTCTCGTCCTTTCTGCTGCAGGCACAGGCGTCCAAGGCCAAGATCATCGGCCTGGCCAATGCCGGCGGCGACATGATCAATGCGGTCAAGGCCGCCAACGAATTCGGCATCACCAAAAACCAGCGCCTGGCCGCGCTGCTGGTGTTCATCAACGACATCCATTCGATGGGCCTGCCGGTGGCTCAGGGCATGTTGCTGACCGAAGCCTTCTACTGGGACACCAACGAAGAAACGCGCAAGTGGAGCCGGCGCTTTTTCGAGCAGCACAAGCGCATGCCCAACATGGCGCAGGCCGGTGTTTATTCGGGCATCACCCACTACCTGAAGGCGGTGGCGGCCACCGGCACCGACGAGACCACCACGGTGATGGCCAAGATGAAGTAAATGCCGGTCAACGACTTCATGACCAAAAACGGCAAGATCCGCGAGGACGGCCGCTTGATCCGCGACATGTACGTCTACGAGGTCAAGAAGCCCAGTGAGTCCAACTACCCGTGGGACTACTACAAGCTCAAGGCCACCATCCCCGCAGACCAGGCCTTCATCCCGTTGGCCAAGAGCGTCTGCCCGCTGCTGAAGAAGTAGCCCCTTTGCGGCGCGGGCCGGCCGGTCGGGCTGGCCGCGCACAAGGTCAGGTGGGCTGCGGGGGGCGTGAGTTCACTGCAGAACCCAAGCCGGCATCAGGTGCCGCAAAATGTTCGGTAGCCCGCACTGACCTGCGCCGATGCAGCTTGCGCATACATCGCCAGTGCCGGGTCGTCGTCATAGGGCCGCCGCAAGGCGGCCAGCAGGCGGTTGAACAAGCTCAGGTCGCCATGTTCGGAGGCGGCGGCCAGGGCCTCCTCGACCCGGTGGTTGCGCGGGATCAGCCAGGGGTTGACCTGGCGCATGCGCGCGGCGCGGGCCGGACCAGCGCCGCTGCCGCCCGCATCGTCCTCGCAGCGCGCCTGCCAGCGGGCCAGCCAGGGCGCGAGCGCAGCCGGCTCGGCAAACAGGGCGAGCAAGGGCTCGGCGTCGCCCTCGGCCGCGCTGGCCAAATGCCGCCAGGCCAGCGTGAAGTCGACGCCTTGCCCTTGCCCGTTCGTTTGCAACAGCGCGAGCCAGTCGTTGACGAGCGTGGTGTCAGCGCTGTCGCGGCTGTCGTCAGGGGGCTGCAACAAGCCCAGCTTGGCGCGTTGGCCCTGCAACAAGGCCTGGGCATAGCGTAGCGGGAACTCGCCGATGACGGCCGTCACCTCGGCCACCGCCTGCTGCACCGCAACGCCGTCGTCGCCGTCGGCCATCAACGGCAGCAGCGCCTCGGCCAGGCGTGCCAGGTTCCAGCGCGCGATGTGCGGCTGCTTGCCGTAGGCATAGCGCCCGCCGTGGTCGATGCTGCTGAACACGGTGGCCGGGTTGTAGGCCGCCATGAAGGCGCAAGGCCCGTAGTCGATGGTTTCGCCCGAGATCGTCATGTTGTCGGTGTTCATCACGCCGTGGATGAAGCCCACGTTCATCCACTGGGCGATCAACCGGGCTTGCCGCTCGGCCACGGCGCGCAGCAGCGCCACGTGGCGGCCTGCGGTGCCCGACAGCGCCGGATCGTGGCGCGCGATGCTGTAGTCGGCCAGCTGGCGCAGCTTGTCGAGCTCGCCGCGGGCGGCGAAGTACTGGAAGGTGCCCACCCGCAGGTGGCTGGCCGCCACGCGGGTGAGGATGGCGCCGGGAAACGGCGCTTCGCGATAGACCTGCTCGCCGGTGGCCACAACGGCCAGCGCACGGGTGCTGGGGATGCCCAGGGCATGCATGGCTTCGGCGATCAGCGCCTCGCGCAGCATCGGCCCCACGGCGGCCTTGCCGTCGCCGCCGCGCGAAAACGGCGTGCGACCGGAGCCTTTGAAGGCGATGTCGCGGCGCTGGCCGTAGCGGTCGATCAGCTCGCCCAGCAACAGCGCGCGGCCGTCGCCCAGTTGCGGCGAGAAGCCGCCGAACTGGTGGCCGGCGTAGGCCTGGGCCAATGGCTGCGCACCCTCAGGCAAGGTGTTGCCGGCAAAATACGAGGTGGCCGCCGGGTCGTCGAGCGCAGGGGCATCCAGGCCCAGATCGTCGGCAAGCTGCCGATTCAGAAACAGCAGAACAGGCGCTGGCGCGGTGGCCGGCTTGGACTCGGCGTAGAGGCCGGGCAGCTCGCGTGCAAAGGTGTTGTCGAAGGCAATGTGCAGCATGCGGGTGTTCAGTTGTTCGGTGCGAGTGTGCCCACTGAGCGCGGTTTTGTCCGCTGGAGGGCTGTTGCGCCGGCCGGCCGCGCGGCATCGCAGCGGGCCGGCCGTCAGCGCAGCACACCCAGCCGCCGCGCGATCGCCACCGCCTGGGTGCGGCTGCGGGCGTTGAGCTTCATGTTGATGTTGCGCAGGTGGGTGCGCACGGTGCTGTCGGAGACGAACAGCTTCTCGGCCAGCGCACTGTTGGAATATCCCTCCGCGAGCAGCGCAAGGATGCGGATTTCCTTCACCGTCAGCGGCTCGATCAGTGCTGGCATGTTGCCCGCAGCCGGCATCTCCACCGCCAGCGCCGGGCCGAAGCCCTGCATCAGCTTTCGCAGGTAGACGCTGAAGATGGGGTCTGTCCTGCCCGCGCTTTCCAGGCACAGCGCCTCATGGACCTGCCGCACCAGGACCGCG
>JAYVDE010000463.1:0-4200 GCA_043749575.1 Burkholderiaceae bacterium
ACGGCGCCCAGTCGATGCAGGCGGTCAACTCGTGCAGGTCGTAGTTCTTGAACAGCCGGCGGCCGATGAACTTTGGGCGGGTCGGCGTGTAGGCCACCCAGTCGAGGTGGGTCTTGTTGGCGCGTGCCGCCGCCAGCGTGACCAGCGGCGTCGCCTTCTTGTTGGCATGCTGCAGGCGCACGCGGTCGTAGTCGGCGTTCAGGTCGGCGATGAACTTGGCCGCCCGCTCGTCGCTCAGCAGGTCGGCGCACACCGCCACCGAGCGGCTGGCGTCGGGCACGTAGACCACCGGGCCTTCGTAGTGCGGTGCGATCTTCACGGCGGTGTGCACCCGGCTGCAGGTGGCGCCGCCGATCAGCAGCGGGATTTTCTTGAGGCGGAACCAGTCGTCGCGCTGCATCTCGGCGGCCACATGCTGCATCTCCTCCAAGCTGGGGGTGATCAGGCCACTCAAGCCCACGATGTCGGCGCCTTCAACCCGCGCCTTGGCCAGGATGTCCTGGCAGGGCACCATCACGCCCATGTTGACGACCTCGAAGTTGTTGCACTGCAAGACCACCGTGACGATGTTCTTGCCGATGTCGTGCACGTCGCCCTTGACGGTGGCGATGACGATCTTGCCCTTGGGCTTGACCTCGCCACCGGCGTCGATCAGCAGCTTCTTCTCGGCCTCGATGTAGGGCAGCAGGTGGGCCACCGCCTGCTTCATCACGCGGGCCGACTTGACCACCTGCGGCAAGAACATCTTGCCCTGGCCGAACAAGTCACCGACCACGTTCATGCCGGCCATCAGCGGGCCTTCGATCAGGTGCAGCGGCCGCCCGCCCTCGGCATGGATCTGCTGCCAGCATTCTTCGGTGTCGGCGACGATGAACTCGTTGATGCCGTGGACCAGCGCGTGGCTCAGCCGGACATCGACCTCGTTGTTGCGCCAGGCCAGGCGCAGCGTGTCGTCCTTGGCCGCGCCCTTGACGTTTTCAGCCACTTCCAGCAGGCGTTCGGTCGAGTCTTCACGGCGGTTCAGCACCACGTCTTCGACCCGCTCGCGCAGGTCGGCGTCGAGCTCGTCGTAGACACCCACCATGCCGGCGTTGACGATGCCCATGTCCATACCGGCCTGGATCGCGTGGTACAGAAACACGGTGTGGATGGCTTCGCGCACCGGCTCGTTGCCGCGGAAGCTGAAGCTCACGTTGGACACCCCGCCCGAGACCTTGGCGCCTGGCAGGTGCTGTTTGATCCAGCGCGTGGCGTTGATGAAGTCGACCGCGTAGTTGGCGTGCTCTTCGATGCCGGTGGCGATGGCAAAGATGTTGGGGTCGAAGATGATGTCTTCGGCCGGGAAGCCCACTTCGTCGACCAGCATCCGGTAGGCCCGCTCGCAGATCTGCACCTTGCGCTCGTAAGTGTCGGCCTGGCCCTGCTCATCGAAGGCCATCACCACGGTGGCCGCGCCATAACGCCGCAGCAGCGTGGCCTGGCGCTTGAACTCGGCCTCACCCTCCTTCAGCGAAATGCTGTTGACGATGCCCTTGCCCTGCAGGCACTTCAGGCCAGCCTCGATCACGCTCCACTTGCTGGAATCGACCATGATCGGCACCCGCGCAATCTCGGGCTCGCCGGCGATCAGCTTCAAGAAGCGCTCCATCGCCGCGACGCTGTCGAGCATGGCCTCGTCCATGTTGATGTCGATGACCTGGGCGCCGCTCTCGACCTGCTGGCGGGCCACGCTCAGCGCGTCTTCGTAGCGGCCTTCCAGGATCATGCGAGCGAAGGCTTTGCTGCCGGTGACGTTGGTGCGCTCGCCGATGTTGACGAACAAGCTGCCGTGGCCGATGGCCACCGGTTCCAGGCCGGCCAGGCGCATGGCGGGCATGGCGGAGCGGCCAGCGCCATCTTGGGCGTCGTCTTGGGCGTCTTGATCGTCTTGGAGGGCGTCGGTCATGGCGGCAGCAGTGGTGCGTTTGACCTGATGCGGCGCCCGGCTCACCCGGTGCGCCTGCGGATCAGGCGAAGGGTGAGCGCCGTTGCCAGGTGCGGCCCGAAATCCGGTGGCTGCACCGTCCCGAGCCTGGCGGCGTCTTGTGCAAGACCGCCGTCGCAACGCTCCTCGGGAAGATTCGCATTCTAGGGGCCCCACCTTTAGACTAGGCGGCATGAGCCTGATCGCATCGGAGCGCACCATGGGATATGCACTGAAGCAGCAGCGGATGACGGCTGCCGAATTTCTGGCCTGGGACGCCACCCAGACCCTCAAGCACGAGTTCGTCGGTGGCGAGGTGTTTGCGATGGCGGGCGGCGAGGACCGCAACAACACCGCGGCGCTGAACCTTGTCGTGGCCTTGCGCCAGCATCTGCGTGGCAGCCCCTGCCGGGTGTACGCCAGCGACGTGAAGCTGCGCGTCGACACCGCCGACAGCTTCTTCTACCCCGACCTGATGGTCACCTGCAGCGCCGCCGACGCCGCCGACCGCCTGGTCAAGCGCGAACCGATCCTGCTGGTCGAGGTGCTGTCACCGTCCACCGCCGCCTACGACCGCGGCGACAAGTTCGCAAGCTACCGGCAACTGCCGTCGCTGGCCGAATACCTGCTGGTTGATGTCGACTCACGCCGCTGCGACCTGTTCCGCAAGCGGTCCGATGACGGCCTGTGGGTGCTGCACCCCAGCGCACCGGGGCAAGGGGTGCAGCTGGCCAGTGTTGACCTGGCGATCAGCGCCGAGGCGCTGTGGGCCGAGCTGGAAGTGCTGGCCCCACAGCCGGCCGCCCAGCCGACCACACAGCCGGCCGCCGCGCCGCCCGCGGCCTGATCAAGCCGCCAGCAGCGGCGAGAACAGCGGATTGCTCGTGCCGCGCGGCCGGTAGACGCTGACCCGGCGCGCAATCTCGGCGATGTGCTCGGGCGTGGTGCCGCAGCAGCCGCCGACAAGGTTGACAAAACCGGCCTGGGCAAACTCGGCCAGCATGCGGCCGGTGACCTCGGGCGTCTCGTCGAAGCCGGTCTCGGCCATCGGGTTGGGCAGGCCGGCGTTGGGGTAACAGCTGATGAAGGTGTCGCCCGCCACCTTGGCCAGCTCTTCGATGTAGGGCCGCATCACCGCGGCGCCCAGCGCGCAGTTCAGGCCCACCGCCAGCGGCCGCGCATGGCGCACCGAATGCCAGAACGCGGGCACCGTCTGGCCCGACAGGATGCGGCCTGAGGCGTCGGTCACAGTGCCGCTGATGATCACCGGCAGGCGTTCTCCGGTGGCCTCCATCAACTCATCCAGCGCGAAGATCGCGGCCTTGGCGTTGAGGGTGTCGAAGATGGTCTCGACCAGGAACAGGTCGCAGCCGCCTTCGAGCAAGCCGCTGGCCTGCTCGTAGTAGGCAGCGCGCAACTCGTCGAAGCTGGTGTTGCGCGCGCCGGGGTCGTTGACGTCAGGGCTGATGCTGGCGGTGCGCGGCGTGGGGCCCAGCGCGCCGGCCACGTAACGCGGCTGGTCGGGTGTGCTGGCGGCGTCGGCCGCTGCGCGGGCGATCCGGGCGGCGACCACGTTCAGCTCGCGTGCGATGTGGGCCAGGCCGTAATCCTCTTGCGCGATCGAGGTGGCGCCGAAGGTGTTGGTCTCGATCAGGTCGGCGCCGGCGGCCAGGTACTGGTCGTGGATGCTGCGGATGATGTCGGGCCGGGTCAGCTGCAACAAATCGTTGTTGCCCTTCAGATCCTTGGTGTGGTCGGCAAAACGCGCCCCGCGAAAGTCAGCCTCGCTCAGCTTGTAGCGCTGGATCATCGTGCCCATCGCGCCGTCGATGATCAGGATGCGCTTGGCGAGCGCAGCTTCGAGTGAGGCGACGCCCGCCGGATTTTTCCATGGCAGAACCGTGCTCATGTCTTCACCGCATGCAATGAGAGAACCTCGAAATGCGGCGCACGCTTTTCGTGCGTCACCGCCTCGCAGGACAGCACCCGCAATTTCGCTTTCTCGGCCATCTTCACCAGTTCGCGCGTGGTGAAGCCGAGGTTGGCGTGGCCGTAGGGTTCGACCGCATCGCGGTGCTCGTGGCGCGCGAGGCTGGTCACCACCAGCCGTCCGCCGGTGCGCAACAGGCGCGCGGCTTCGGCGACCGCTGCTGCGGGGCGTTCGGAATAGGTCAGCGCCTGCATCAGCAACGCGAGGTCGAAACTGGCGTCGGGAAGGTCGAGCTTGTGCATGTCGC
>JAYVDE010000464.1:0-4187 GCA_043749575.1 Burkholderiaceae bacterium
ACGTCGGCAGCAACGATGCCATCGACTCCGATGTCGCCGGGGACGGTGTGGCGACCACCAACGTCACCCGCACCAGCGGGTTCACGCTGGTCTCGGGTCAGAACGACATGACCCGCGACGCCGGCCTCACGCCGATCGTGATCAACCTCGACGGGCATGGCATCCAGACCATCAGCCGCGCCGACTCCACCGGCACCTTCGACCTGTTCGGTACCGGCCACGGCGTCAGTTCGGGCTGGATCGCCAACGGCAGCGGCTTCCTGGCCGTGGACAAGAGCGGCAACGGCAAGATCGACGACATCTCGGAACTGTTCGGCGGCAATGCCAAGGGCGCGGGCTTTGCGCAACTGGCCGCCTACGACAGCAACGGCGATGGCGTGATTGATGCCAAGGATGCCGAGTTCAACCAGCTGCTGATCTGGCAAGACCTGAACGGTAACCACAGCACCGACGCCGGGGAACTGATGACGCTGGCGCAAGCCGGTATCGCCAGCCTGAGGGTGGCCTACACCGAACTGCCCTTCCTCGATGCGCATGGCAACTTGCACCTCGAACGCAGCGTGGCGACGTTGCACAGCGGTGCCGATGTGTCGATGACCGACGTTTATTTCAACGTCTCGACCGACGACGCGGCAGCGGCCGGTGTGGCCCTGCCCACCCTGGCCGACCTGCTGGGCAACGACAGCTCGCTAGCCCAGGTGCTGGGTTGCAACGGCGCCGCGACGGGTGGGCTGGCTGGTGTCGAGGTGGCGCATGGTGGGTCGGACGCGGCGGAAATGCTGCGCCGCCTGGCCGCGCTGACAACGAGCGAAAGCCACACGGTCGCGGCCGCGTGATGGCCCGTCCGCGCTGAGAGCCCGGGCCCGGCCAGGGCGGAGAGCCCCCGGGGACTGGCCGCCCGAAGCGTCGCTCCTTCCCCTCGGCGGGGTGGGGGCGGACGCGGCAAGGCGGCGGCCCTGGGGGCGATCTCGGGCATGCCGCGGCGCGCTTGTTTCGTGCCTCGCCGGCGCGCAACTGGCCCGTCATCGGCCCGATGTTCCGGCCATCCCCCGCGCACCCTGAACGCCACACTGGCGGGGCCTCTCCGCTGATCGAGTGCCCGCCTCCCCCATGACCGACCGCCAAATCCCGTCTGCCACCACCGTGAGCCCTGTGCCTTTGCATGAGAGTGTGGTCTTCCTCGCCCGCTTCCTGGGCACGCCGGTGCAGGTCGAGCGCCTGCGCGATAGCCTGGCCTCGCACGGCCTGGACGGCGCCGGACTGCCCGGCACCGAAGCCCTGGCCGGCCTGCTGCAGCATGCCGGCCTGGTGGCGTCGCCGCTGCCCGCCGGTACGGCGCGCCGGCCCACCGAGTTGCCCGCGCTGTTGGTGGGCGAGGGCGGCCGCTGCCTGGTCGCCCTGAGCCTGAAGGACGGCCGCTTCGAATGCCACCTGCCCGGCATCGAGGGCAGCAGCTGGCTGGGCGCCGACGCGCTGGCGCTGGAAGTGCCGGCCGCGCTGTGGCTGGCGGTGCGGCCGGCGCTGCACTTCGACGCACGCAGCCTGCTCTACACCCTGCCGCAACCGGGCCGCTGGTTCTGGGACACCTTCAATCGCAACCGCTGGATGTTCGCCTGGGCCCTGCTGGGCACGCTGGTGCTCAACGTGTTCGGCACCCTGGTGCCGTTCTACAGCATGGCGGTGTACGACCGCGTGATCCCCAACAACGCCCTGGGCAGCCTGGGCGTGTTGACCACCGCGGTGCTGCTGATCATGGGCTTCGAGCTGGTGATGCGCCTGTTGCGCAGCCACCTGCTGGAGGTGGCTGCGCGGCGCATCGACGTGGCGTTGTCGGCGCAGGTGTTTGCCCAGTGCCTGCGCATGCGGGCGGCTGATCGGCCGGCCTCGGGTGGCGTGTTGGCCAACACCGTGCGCGACTTCGAGGCGGTGCGCGAATTTTTTGCCACTGGCACGCTCACCGTGCTGGGCGATCTGCCGTTCATGCTGCTGTACCTGGCCGTGATCGCGCTGGTCGGCGGCTGGCTGGTGGGGGTGCCGCTGGTGGCCATTCCGATCCTGCTCGGCATCGCGTTGGTGTCGCGCAAGCCGCTGGCCCGCAAGGTCAACGAATCGATGCAGGAAAGCTCGCAGCGCACCGCCCATCTGTTCGAGACCATGAACGGGCTGGACACGGTCAAGGCATTGGGTGCCGAGGCCTGGAGCCGCCGCAAATGGGAGGGCCTGACCCAGGCGATTGCCCACAACAGCCTGGAAACCCGGGAGATCAGCTCGCGCGTGAACTACCTCAACACCGCCGTGCTGGCGCTGGCCGGTGTGGCGGTGGTGGCGGTGGGCGCGTTGCTGATGAGCGAGCACGCCATGACGATGGGCCAGATCATCGCGGTGAGCCTGTTGACCGGCCGCGCGCTGGCGCCGGTGAGCCAGATCGCCGGCCTGGTGGTGCGCTGGGAGCAGACCAAGCTCAGCTACCGGGCGCTGAACAAGATCATGGCCGCACCCACTGACGACGCCGCCGCCAGCCTGCAGGCGCCGCCGCTGCAAGGCGCGCTGGAGTTGCGCGACCTCAGCTTTGCCTACCCGAACCAGCCACCGGTGATCGAGCGGCTGAACGCCCGCATCCGCCCCGGTGAGCGGGTGGGCATCATCGGCAAGCTGGGGTCGGGCAAGAGCACGGTGCTGCGCCTGATCCTGAACCAGTACGCGCCGGCCAGCGGCAGTGTGCTGGTCGATGACCTGGTCAACACCCAACTGGAGCCGCTTAGCCTGCGCCGTCAGATCGGCTACGTGCCGCAGGACGTGACGCTGTTCCACGGCAGCTTGCGCGAGAACATCGAGCTCGGCCGGGTGCAGGCCGACGATGCCGCGCTGCTGGCGGCGATCCGCACCTCTTGCCTGGACGAGATCGTCGCCCAGTTGCCCGGCGGCGTGTCCACCCAGGTCGGCGAGCGCGGTGAGCGGCTGTCGGGCGGCCAGCGCCAGATCGTGGCCATTGCCCGCGCGCTGCTGATGCGCCCGCGCCTGCTGCTGATGGACGAGCCCAGCAGCATGGTCGACCCGGCCACCGAACAAAAGCTGATCGCCCGGCTGCGCACGCTGACCGATACCACCATCGTGCTGGTGACGCACCGCATGGCGATGTTGGCGCTGATCGACCGCTTGATCGTGATGGACCGCGGCCGGGTGGTGGCCGACGGGCCGCGCGACGAGGTGCTGAAGGCCTTGTCGCAGGCACCGCCGCAGCGCCCGGCCGAAGCGGGCGCTGCTGCCCGCGGCTCGGAGGTGGCGTCATGAGTGAAACCGTGGCCGTCCGCCCCTTGCCCGCTGCGCACCACGACCCCGACCGCGGCCCGCGCCGCACCATCGTCGCGATGGTGGCGGTGATCGCGCTGGCCATCGCCACCCTGCTGGGCTGGGCGGTGCTGGCCGAGCTGGACGTGGCGGTGCAGGCCCGTGGCGCGGTGATCCCGCCCAGCCGGGTGCAAGAGGTGCAGAGCCTGGAAGGCGGCATCGTCGAGCAACTGCTGGTGGTGCCAGGCCAGGCGGTGACGAAGGGCCAATTGCTGGCCCGGCTGGACACCGCGCAGTACAAAGCCTCGGCCGGCGAGAGCCGGCAGAACCAGCTGGGCGCGCTGGCCGGCCGGGCCCGGGTGGACGCGCTGCTGAGCGGCACCACGCCGCGCTTCGACGACCCCTGGCGCCAGGAGGCGCCCGAGCTGATCGCCAAGGAAACCCAGCTCTGGCGCGACGGCCTGCGCGAGTACCAGGCCAACGGCGCGGTGGCCCGCGAGGCGGCGCAGCGCCGCCGCGGTGAACTGACCGAAGCCCAGGCGCGCATCGAATCGCTGGCGCCGGCGCTGCAGGTCGGCGAGGAAAGCTTTGCGATCGAGGAGCGGCTGTTCAGGGAGGGCGCCGGTGCGCGCGCCGACTATCTGGCGGCGCAGCAGAGGCTGATGCAGATGAAGTCCGAGATCGACGGCCTGCGCCAGTCGCTGCCGCGCTTGCAGGCCGGCGTGGCCGAGGCCCAGGCCACCATCGCCGAAGCCGATGCCCGTGCCCGGTCGCAATGGGGCGCGCAACGCAGCGAGTTCGAGACCAAGGTCGCCGCGCTGGGCAGCATGCTCAGCGGCCAGCAGGACAAGGTGACGCGGCGCGAGGTGCATTCGCCGGTGGCCGGCACCGTCAACCGG
>JAYVDE010000465.1:0-4182 GCA_043749575.1 Burkholderiaceae bacterium
GTACGGGAAGGCGGGGTACAGGTGGTGGCCGTCGCGCGAGAGGCCTTCGCGCATCGCGCGCTGGAAGGCGCTGAACGACCATTGGCCGATGCCGGTGGCCGGGTCAGGCGTCAGGTTGGTCGACCAGACGGTGCCGAAAGGCGTGGCCAGCGGCCGACCGCCGGCGCCCGGCACTCCCCCGTCGGCGGTGTGGCAGGCCACGCAGTTGCCCAGCGCGGCCAGCTGGCCGCCCCGCGCGATCACCGCGGCGCTGTAGAGCCCCGCTGGCAGGGCCGCCACCGGAGCGATGCTCGATCGCCAGCCCAGCGCCGCGGCCGCCAGCCCCGCCAAAGCGGTGAGCAGCGCGCCGGCCACCGCCCAGCGCGGCTTGCGACGGCGCTGCGGGTCGGCCACGGGCGCCAGTGCAGTGGCAGGCGCCGCCGCCGTTGCGGGCGCTGAATCCGCTGTCGCTGTCGCCGCTGCGGCCGCTGCGGCCAGCGGCTGCAGCGCCGCCCGCACCACCTCGGGGGTGAACGGCGGCTGGCGAAAACGCACGCCGGTGGCGTCGAAGATCGCATTGGCGATCGCCGCGGTGCCCGGCACCGACGCCGATTCGCCGACCCCCAGCGCGGGCTCGCCGGGCCGCGGCATCAGCAACACCTCGACCACCGGCACCTCGCGAAAGCTGAGGATCGGGTAGCCCCCCCATTCGCGGCTGGCCACCGCGCCGGTGGCCGGGTCGGTCCGCAGCCGCTCCTTCAACGCCCGGCTGGTGGTCTGCAGCACATTGCCGTGCACTTGCTGCAGCACGCCCTGGGGGTTGACCAGCAGCCCGGCGTCGTGGCCCACCACCACCCGGCGGACCTGCACCTCGCCGGTGATCCTGTGCACCTGCACATCGGCCACCCAGGCCGCCCAGGCCGCGCCGAAACCGGGAAACTTGCTGTGGCTATAACGCGCGTAGGCAAAGCCCTGGCCGGGCAGCCAATCACTGGGCTCACCTGGTTCGCCTTGTTCACCGCCGAGCGGCGGCTGCTGCTGCGGCGCGGTGTGCGGCCGCCAGCCGGCCTTGGCCGCGGTGGCGCGCACCAGTTCGGCGGCACGGGGGTCGGGCAGGTGGCGCAGGCGGTAGACCACCGGGTCGACGCCGGCGGCGCTGGCCAGCTCGTCGATGTAGCTCTCGTGGGCGAAGGTGTTGGGCAGCGCCGAGACCCCGCGCAACCAGCTGGCGCGCAGGATCGGCGCCATGTCGTGCACGGTGATGCGCTGGTCGGCGTAGGCATAGGGCGGCACGGCGGTGCGGTCGCCCATCTCGAAGGCCTGGGCCAGCGCCGGCACGCGGCCGGTGAGCAGCAAGGCCAGCGTGGGTGCGCCATTGCTCGGGTAGCTGGTGGCGAAGTCATAGGCCGCCGGCGCACCGGCCGCATCGAGCCCGCCGCGCACCCGCATCAGCTGCGCCGCGCCCTTGGGCTCCCAAAGGTGTTCTTGCTCGCGGGTCAGCTGCACCCGCACCGGCGCGCCCACTGCACGGGCCAGCAACAAGGCGTCGGCGGCCACATCGTCGGCGCCGTTGCGGCCATAACAGCCCGAGGCCTCCAGCCGCAGCACGTCGATCGCGGTGTCGGCCAGGCCGGTGAGGCGGGCCAGGTCGGCGCGCAGCACATGCGGGTTCTGGCTGCCCGTCCAGACGGTGGCGCGGGCGCTGGTCGCGTGATCGGGGCGGTCACCGGCGCCGTCATCGGCTGGGTCACCGCCCTCACCGGCGATCCATTCGGCCACGGCGCAAGACGGGCCGATTGAGGCATGCAGCTGGTAGGGCCAGACGTACTCGCGGTCCATCCGAGCGGCGACGCCGGCCAACGCCCCGACCACATCACCCTGCTCGGCCACCACCCGCGGTGTGCTGGGGTTCGCGCTGATCGCGGCGCCCAAGTCGTCGAGCGGGCCCAGCGGGGTGTGCGGCTGCCAGAACACCCGCAGCGCGTGCATCGCGGCCTCGGCCTGCTCCTCGCGCTGGGCGACGACGCCGATGAAGTCGGCAATGACCACCAGCTTGACGAAACCCGGCAGGCCCGCGACCGACGACTCGTCGACCCGCTGCAGCGAGCGGCCGACAAAATCGCCAGCGTCCAGCCCGGCGTAGGGCGGGCGCACGACCCGGCCGTGCAACATGCCGGGCCGGCGCACATCGTGCACGTAGACCGCCTCGCCGGTGACCTTGGCGCGCAGGTCGACCCGCGGCGCCGAGCTGCCGACCAGCGTGTAGTCGGCCACCGGCTTTGGCCGCGTGGCCAGATCGAGCAGCAGCTCGGCATGGCCACCGGCCAGCAGTGCCGCATAACCGATGCGCCGGCCGTCTGGCGCCACCACCTCGCCGGCTGCGCCTTCGGCGCCCGTCGCGCCAGTTGCGCCCCCTGCGCCCGTCCCGCCCGTCCCGCCCGTCTCGCCCACCGCGTCCACCGCACGCACCGCACCCCCTGCGGTCTGCAGCGTGGTGGCATCCAGTCCCCAACGCGCGGCTGCAGCGGCCAGCAACCAGGCCCGCGCCTGCGCTGCGGCCAGCCGCAGGGGCTGGGCATGCAGCTGGATCGAGGTGCTGGCGATGGTCGGGCCCTGGTTGGGCCCGCGGGCGGTGTCACCCAGCACCACCTGCACGGCAGCCAAGGGCAGGTCGAGCTCCTCGGCGACGATCTGGCCGTAGGCGGTGCGGATGCCGGTGCCGAGGTCGACATGGCCGGCGAGCACCACCACGCTGGCCCGGCCCTGCCCTTCATCGACCAGCGCCAGCAGCACTTCCAGGCCCTCGGCCGGGTTGCCCGGCACCGCCGGCGGCTGGCCCCTGGCGGGCGGCGCTGGCGGCGGCGGCGGGCGCAACACCAGCAGCACGCCGGTGGCGTCGCGAAACTGCTGGCGGCTGCGCCAGTCGGCGGCCCGGCCGATCATCGGCGGTCGCAACGGTCGAGCCGGTCGAGCCGGTCGATCTGGTCGGGATTGGCGGGGCGATCGAGGCAAGCGGACAACGGCATGGCCGCCAGCAACGCCGCCGCACGCTGCACCGCCGCCAGAATCTCCAGGTGCGTGCCGCAGCGGCACAGGTTGTGCGACAGCGCGGCGCGGGCTTGGGCGTCAGTCGGTTGCGGTACGCGGCGCAGCAGCGCCACCGTGCTCATGACCATGCCGTTGAGGCAGTAGCCGCACTGCGCGGCCTGGCTGTCGATAAAGGCCTGCTGCACCGGGTGCAGAAAATCCGGGCCGGCCAGGCCTTCAAGCGTGGTCAGCTCGCGCCCGGCCACGCCGGCCAGCGGCATCGTGCAGGCCCGCGCCGCCACGCCATCGATCAGCACGGTGCAGGCGCCACATTCGCCCAGCCCGCAACCGTACTTCGGCCCATTCAAGCCCAGGTCGTTGCGCAGCACCGCCAGCAGCGGCGCCGCAGCGTCAACGGCCAGATCGACTGCCTGGCCATTGACATGCAGACGGATGATTGGCGGGCTCAAATTGGGGCTCCAAGCGGGGCTCGAAACGGGGCTCGAAACGGGGCTCAAAGCGGGCATCAATCCGACCTAGATCGACAGGTAGGCGCGGCGCACCGCATCATTGTCGGCCAGCTCGGCCATCGTCGACTGGTGACGAATCTGACCTTTTTCCAGCACGTAGGCGCGGTCGGACACCAACTCGGCGAAGTGCATGTTCTGCTCGCACAGCAGGATGCTGACGCCCTGGCTTTTGAGCGCCAGGATCATCTGCACCATCTGCTCGACGATGAGCGGCGCCACGCCTTCGCTGGGCTCGTCGAGCAGCACCACGAAGGGGTTGCCCATCAGGCTGCGGGCGACGGTCAGCATCTGCTGCTCGCCACCGCTGATGCGACCACCCGGGCGGTCGGGCATCTCGCCGAGGTTGGGGAACAGCGTGAACAGCGCGGCGGGCGTCCAGCGGGGCGCGGCACTGCCATCGGGCCAATGGCGCGGCGCCTGGCGGCCGACCTCGAGGTTTTCCATCACCGTCAGGTCGCTGAAGATGCGGCGGTCCTCGGGCACGAAGCCCAGCCCGGCGCGGGCGATGGCGTGCGGCTCGGCGGTGCTGATGTCGTGGCCCATGAAACGCAACTGGCCGCGCCGACGCGCCAACAGGCCCATGATGGCCTTCAGCGTGCTGCTCTTGCCGGCGCCATTGCGGCCCATCAGCGCCACCACCTCACCG
>JAYVDE010000466.1:0-4179 GCA_043749575.1 Burkholderiaceae bacterium
CCGGCTGGCCGTGGGCAGCCAGGCCGACACCGCTGCGGCTGCAGTGCCCAGCACCAAGCTGCGGCGCTGGGACCCGACCGCAGGCTCGGGGCAATTCAGGGGCTTGTCGTCGGGCAATGGGCGCATGAAATCTCCGGGTTGGGCGCATCCCGAGGTGCTCCAGCGACGCTGGCGGTCGCCTGATCGACAAACCCTTCGGCCCACTGATCGGTGCTTTCCCGCAGCGTCGCAGCCGCGTTCCGGCACCGGCTGGCCATGTTGCCGCGGCCGCACAGGTGGCAGGCGCAGCACAGGCCACTGCCCGCGCGCCCGGCCGCCCCACTGCGCCGAACGCTTCACTTCGCCGAAAGCCCACTTGCCCAAGCGCCACGTTTGCCCAACGCCCTACTCGCCCAGATAAGCCGCGCGCACCTTGGGGTCGTTGAGCAGCGCCTTGGCGTCGCCGCTCATCGTCACCTCGCCCGAGTCCATCACGTAAGCCCGGTCGGCCAGGGCCAGCGCGCGGCTGGCGTTCTGCTCGACCAGCAGCACGGTGGTGCCGCGGCGGTGGATGTCGGCCACCACCTCGAAGACCTTGTCGACCATGATCGGCGACAAGCCCATCGACGGTTCATCAAGCAACAGCACCTTGGGCCGGGCCATCAGCGCGCGGCCCATCGCCAGCATCTGCTGCTCGCCGCCGCTCATGGTGCCGGCCAGTTGCAACGCGCGCTCTTTCAGCCGCGGGAAGATCGCGAAGACCTTGGCGATGTCGGCCTGCACCTCGTCGTCCTCGCGCAGGTAAGCGCCCATCAGCAGGTTCTCGGTGATCGTCATGCGGGTGAAGGTACCGCGGCCCTCGGGCACCATCACCAGGCCCTGCTTGACCAGATCCCAGGGGCCCTGGCCCTGGATGCTTTGGCCCATGAAGCGGATCTCGCCGTCGGCCACCGGCTGGGTGCCGGTGATGGCCTTCAGCGTGGTGGTCTTGCCCGCGCCATTGGCGCCGATCAGCGAGACCAGCTCACCTTGGCGCACCTTGAAACTGACGCCCTTGACGGCCTGGATGCCGCCATAGGCCACCCTGAGGCCGCTCACTTCGAGCATCACGTCGTTGCCATTCATCTCAACTCTCCGCAGCACGTGTCGGGTTGCAAGCAAGTAGACGCCGTGGAACCGGCTCCGCCGGGCCACTGGCGTGCCTTGCAGGCCGCGCCGGCCCGGTCGGCCCGGCTCCTCGCCAGGCACGCGAGGTCCACTGGACCTGGCATGTCCGGGCTCGGCCCCCTTGAGGGGGCTGAGGCCGGACACAAAAGGCTTGCCGTTTGTGCCTGCCGAAGGGCCGGGCCTCTGGCCCGGCGCGGCCTGCAAGGACGCCGAAGGCGCTTCGGGGGTGGGCCATCCATCAATGCGCCTTGTGGCCGGCACCGAGGTAGGCCTCGATCACCTTGTCGTCGCGCTGCACGTCGTAGGGCGTGCCCTCGGCGATCTGCTTGCCGTAGTCCAGCACGGTGACGCGGTCGCACAGGCCCATCACCAGCTTGACATCGTGCTCGATCAGCAAGATGGTGCGGCCGTCCTGGCGGATGCGGTCGATCAGCTCGCGCAGCACCACTTTCTCGGTCGCGTTCATGCCGGCGGCGGGTTCGTCCAGCGCGATCAGCTTGGGGTCGGTGGCCAGCGCGCGGGCGATTTCGAGCCGGCGCTGGTCGCCATAGCTCAGCGTGCGCGCCTTGTACTCGGCGTAGCGACCAATGCCCACGTAGTCGAGTAATTCCTGTGCGCGCTGGGCAATCGCGGCTTCTTCGGCTTTGAAGCCGGGGGTGCGGAAGATCGCGCCCAGCAGGCCCGACTTGGACCGCACATGGCGGCCGACCATCACGTTCTCGAGCGCGGTCATCTCGGCGAACAGGCGGATGTTCTGGAAGGTGCGCGCGATGCCGGCCTTGGCCACCTCGTGCACCGCGGTGGGCTTGTAGGGCGTGCCGCCCAGGTCGAAGCTGCCGGCGTCGGGCGTGTACAGCCCGGTGATGACGTTGAAGAAGGTGGTCTTGCCGGCGCCGTTGGGCCCGATCAGGCCGTAGACCTGGCCCTTTTGGATGCGGATGCCGACATCTGACAAGGCTTGCAGCCCGCCAAAGCGCTTGGACACGCCTTTCACTTCGAGCACGACTTCAGTCATGGTGCAGCCTCTTTTAGCGTTGGTCCGACACCGGCACGGGCACCGGCGCGGCCGCAGCCTTGCCGTGTTCAGGCGATGGCCACAGGCCGCGCGGGCGCACCAACATGATGGTGATCATCGCCAACGCAATCATCAGCTGGCGCAAGATCGCCGCGTCGATGCGGCCGTCGGTCAAACGCTGCAGGTCGAGCTCACCGGCCAGCCAGCGCAGCGCCTCGGGCAGCGCGGCCAGCAAGACCGCCCCCAGCACCACGCCGGGGATGTGACCGATGCCGCCCAGCACCACCATGGCGACGATCATCACGCTCTCTTGCAGCGAAAACGACTCGGGCGAGACGAAGCCCTGGAAGCTGGCGAACATCACGCCCGACACACCACCGAAGGTGGCGCCCATGCCAAAGGCCAGCAACTTCAAGTTACGGGTGTTGATGCCCATCGCCTTGGCGGCGATCTCGTCTTCGCGGATGGCCATCCAGGCGCGGCCGATGCGGCTTTGCTCCAGCCGGTAGCAGATCACCACGCTGACCACCACCAGCAGCAGAAACAGGTAGTAGTACTTGGTGACCGACGAGACGGGCATGCCGAACAGCTCACCGGTCTTGCCAAAATCGAGGCCGAAGAACTTGATGCTGTCGATCTGCGCCAGGCCCTTGGGGCCGTTGGTGATGTTGACCGGGCGGTCGAGGTTGTTCATGAACACCCGCACGATCTCGCCGAAGCCGAGCGTGACGATGGCCAGGTAATCGCCACGCAGTTTGAGCGTGGGCGCGCCCAACAGCATGCCGGCTAAGCCGGCCAGCCCCGCGCCCAGCGGAATCACCAGCCAGATCGGGGTGTGCAGGCCGTTCGGAAAAACGGCCTTGAACGCGGCGAAGTTCTCGGCCAGGTGGGGCGAGGCCATCAACCCGAACATGTAGGCGCCCACCGCGTAGAAGGCGACATAACCCAGGTCGAGCAGGCCGGCGTAGCCGACCACGATGTTCAGGCCCAGCGCCAGCAGCACGTAGAGCAGCGCAAAGTCGAGCATGCGGACCCAGAAGTTGCCGGCCGATTGCGCGATCAGCGGCAGCACCAGCAAGGCCAGCGCGGCGATCAGGAAGACGATCAGCTTGTTTTTCATGGTGTGTTCTCCGGCGCGGTCAGGCCCGGTCATGCCCGGTCTGCCACGCGTTCACCCAGCAAGCCTTGCGGGCGCACGGTGAGCACCAGGATCAGCACCAGGAAGGCGAAGATGTCGCTGTACTGGCTGCCCAGCACGCCGCCGGTGAGCGCGCCAATGTAGCCCGAGCCCAGCGCCTCGATCACGCCCAGCAGCACGCCGCCCAGCACCGCGCCGCCCAGGTTGCCGATGCCGCCGAACACCGCCGCGGTGAAGGCCTTGAGCCCCGGCAAAAAACCCATGGTGTGTTGCACTGTGCCGTAATTGGCCGCGTACATCACACCGGCCAGCGCGGCCAGCGCGGCGCCGATGATGAAGGTGGCCGAGATCACGTGGTCGGGCCGCACCCCCATCAGCGCGGCCACCCGCGGGTTCTCGGCGGTGGCCCGCATCGCCCGGCCCAGCTTGGTGCGGTTGACCAGGTACATCAGCGCCAGCAACGTGACCACCGTGGTGCCCAGAATCAGGATCTGCGTCAGGTTGATGACCGCGCCGCCGATGAAGATCGGCTCGTTGGGCAGCAAGATCGGGTAGGGCTTGGTGCTGGGCTGCCAGATGATCATGGCCAGGGTCTGCAGCAGCAAGCTCATGCCCATCGCGGTGATCAGCGGCGCCAGCCGCGGCGCGCTGCGCAGCGGCCGGTAGGCGATCTTCTCAATCAGGTAGTTCAGCGCCGAGCAGACCACGATGGCCGCAACCAAGGAAATCAACAGCATGGCCCAGCCCGGCAAGCCTGAATCGGCCAACATGCGCAACACCGTCCAGCTGGTCAGCGCGCCCACCATCAACACCTCGCCATGGGCGAAGTTGATCAAGTTGATGATGCCGTAGACCATCGTGTAGCCGAGCGCCACCAGCG
>JAYVDE010000467.1:0-11004 GCA_043749575.1 Burkholderiaceae bacterium
TCACCTTGCGCTTGCTGGCCACCAGCAGGATGAAGGCGCAGAACAGCAGCCCGGCCACGGTGATCCCAGCGACAAACCAAGCCCAGCCGACGTGGCTGAAATCACTCACTTTTCTCTCCTGGGGCGCCGGCGTCGGGCAGTTCGTCCGTGAACGGAAGTTGTGCAGCGTCGTCGAAGCGGGCGCGGCGGTGGCCCGCCCAGGCCCAGCCGACGATGCCGACAAAGGCCGCGAACATCAGCAGCGTGGTGACGCTGCGCAGGTCATTGACATCCATGAAGCACTCCTTGGTGCATGTCACTGGCGGGCATCACTTGCGAGTGACGCCCATCATTTGCGGGTGAGGCCCATCACCTTCGGGTGAGGCCAATCACCTGCAAGTAGGCGATGACGGCGTCCATCTCGCTCTTGCCCGAGACGTCGGCGCCGGCCTGGGTGATTTCGTCATCGGTGTAGGGCACCCCGACCCAACGCAGGCCCTTCAACTTGGGCGCCATGTCGGCCGGGTCGACCATGCCGGTCAGCAGCCAGGGGTAGGCCGGCATGTTGCTCTCGGGCACCAGGTCACGCGGGTTGTTCAGGTGGATGCGGTGCCATTCGTCGCTGTACTTGCCGCCGACGCGGTGAAGGTCAGGGCCGGTGCGCTTGCTGCCCCACTGGAACGGATGGTCGTAGACGAATTCGCCAGCGGTCGAGAACGGGCCGTAACGCAGCGTCTCGGCACGGAACGGCCGGATCATCTGCGAATGGCAGTTGTAGCAACCCTCGCGGATGTAGACATCGCGGCCGGCCAGCTGCAGCGCGGTGTAGGGCTTGAGGCCTTCGACCGGCTGGGTCGTGCTCTTCTGGAAGAACAGCGGCACGATCTCGACCAGGCCGCCGAACAGCACGGCCAGCAAGATCAGCACGATCATCAGGAAGTTGTTGGTCTCGATCTTCTCGTGACCCACGGGGGCATGGGGTGCCATGGCTGCTTGTCCTTTGGGGGTTCAGGCGGGGGCGGCTTGGCCGGCCGCTAGGCCGACCGTTGGGTCGACCGTTTGGCCGACTGTTGCGCCGACTGCTTGACCGACCGCCTGCGGGATGCGGGCTTCGACGGCCTTGCTGTTCATCACCGTCATCACCACGTTCCAGCCCATGATCAGCATGCCGCCGAGGTAGAGCACGCCGCCGCCAAAGCGGATCACGTAGAACGGGTAGGTGGCCTTCACGCTCTCGACGAAGCTGTAGACCAGGGTGCCGTCGGGGTTGACCGCGCGCCACATCAGGCCCTGCATGACACCGGCGATCCACATCGCGGCGATGTACAACACGATGCCGATGGTGGCGATCCAGAAGTGCAGCTCGATCGCGCGGGTGCTGTGCATCTTCTCGCGGCCGTACATGCGCGGGATCAGGTGGTACAGCGAGCCCATCGAGATCAGGCCGACCCAGCCCAGCGCACCACTGTGCACGTGGCCGACCGTCCAGTCGGTGTAGTGGCTCAGCGCGTTGACGGTCTTGATCGACATCATCGGGCCCTCGAAAGTGCTCATCCCGTAAAACGAGAGTGACACGATCAGGAACTTCAGGATGGGGTCGTCACGCAGTTTGTGCCAGGCACCCGACAGCGTCATGATGCCGTTGATCATGCCGCCCCAGCTGGGTGCCAGCAGCACGATCGAGAAGATCATGCCCACGCTCTGCGCCCAGTCGGGCAGCGCGGTGTAGTGCAGGTGGTGCGGGCCGGCCCACATGTAGGTGAAGATCAGCGCCCAGAAGTGCACGATCGACAGCCGGTAGCTGTAGACCGGCCGGCCGGCCTGCTTGGGAATGTAGTAATACATCATGCCCAGGAAGCCGGCAGTCAGGAAGAAGCCGACCGCGTTGTGGCCGTACCACCACTGCACCATGGCGTCTTGCACACCGGCATAGGCCGAGTACGACTTCATCGGCCAGACCGACACCGGAACCGCCGCGCTGTTGACGATGTGCAGCAGCGCCACGGTCAGGATGAAGGCGCCGAAGAACCAGTTAGCGACGTAGATGTGGCGGATCTTGCGCTTGCCCACGGTGCCGAAGAAGACGGCGGCGTAGGACACCCAGACCACCGCGATCAGCAGGTCGATCGGCCACTCGAGCTCGGCGTATTCCTTGCCCTGGGTCATGCCCAGCGGCAGGGTGATCACCGCGGCGATGATGACCAGATTCCAGCCGATGAAGGTGAACATCGCCAGGCCCGGCAGGAACAGCTTGGCCTGGCAGGTGCGCTGCACCACGTGGTAGCTGGTGGCAAACAGCGCGCAACCGCCGAAGGCGAAGATCACCGCGTTGGTGTGCAGCGGTCGCAAGCGGCCGTAACTGAGCCAGGGTATGCCGAAGTTGAGTTCGGGCCAGGCCAGCTGGGCGGCGATGACCACCCCCACCAGCATGCCGACGATGCCGTAGACGACCGCCGCCAGCGCAAACAGTCGGACGGTGGTGTCGCTGTAGACCGGTGTGGTCATTGCGGATGCCATGGCGACTCTTCCTTCAAGAATTCAAGTGTGGTCTGACTTAACTTGAAGCGATTGTTCGGGCGGCGCCCGCGCCGGCAATTGATCGGCGTCAAGTGCGGGAACATCGTGTTGCAAGATCCGTTCACCCTCTCGCTCGACATCGTCGAACTGGCCGCGGTGCAGCGCCCAGCCAAACACACCGATGATCAGCAGCACCAACACGGCCGACAGGGGAATGAGCAAGTAGAGGATGTCCATGGCGGCGGCTTGTTGGTGGCTCGTCAGCGGCTCGTCAGCGGGCGTTCAGAGGGCGCTCAGAGGGCCGTCATCGTACAGTGAAGCGGGCCGTCATCGCGCAAGCCGCAGTGAATTGAGAATGACCAGCAGCGAACTGCTGGCCATGCCCAGTCCGGCGGCCCAGGGCGGCAACCAGCCCAGCAGCGCCAACGGGATGCAGGTGCCGTTGTAGGCCGCGGCCCACCACAGGTTCTGGTGGACAACCCGCACCGTGCGCAGCGCCAGCAAGCGTGCCGACACCAGGTCGGTCAGCCGGCTGGAGACCACCACCGCATCGGCATGGGCCCGGGCCACCAGGGCGCCCTGCCCCATCGCGAAGCTGACGTCGGCACGGGCCAGCACCGGTGCGTCGTTGATGCCGTCGCCGACCATCGCCACCCGCAGCCCTGCGGCCTGGGCCGCGGCCACTTCGGCCAGCTTGCTTTCGGGCGTGGCGCCGCCGATGACCGCGTCGACTGCCAGCCGTTCGCCCATGCGCTGGGCCCGGTCGGGCCGGTCGCCCGACAACAGCACCACTTCCAGGCCCAGGGCGCGCAAGCCGTCAACGGCGGCTCGGGCATCGGGGCGCAAGGCTTCGTCGAAGTCGAAACGGGCCAGCGCCAGGCCATCGCGGCCGAGCCAGGTGGCGGCACGGGCAGGGCCGGCCGGGTCGGTCGAGCCACTGGCAGCGTCGCGGGCCAGCTCACCCGACAGCTCGGCAGGCCCGCCGCCCGCGCCGACAAAACCAGCCCGCCCCAGACGCCAGTGGTGGCCTTCGGCGTCGCGGGCACTCAGGCCCTGGCCGGGCTGTTCTTGCACGTCATGCCAGCAGAACGGGTCGGCGGCGGTGGCGGCGGGCGGCTCGGCCGTGGTGGCGGCTGGCGGCTCGGCCATGGCGGCCGCTGTCGCTTCGCCAGCCGCCACCAGTGCGCGTGACAGCGGGTGGCTGGACCAGCCGGCCAGCGACGCCGCGCGGGCCAGCAAGGTCGCGTCTGGCGACACCGTGTCGTGCCACTGCGCCGCGCCGGCCAAGGCTGCCGCGTCGAACGCCGCTTCGCCGAACCGAACCACGGCGGCCAGTTGCAGCTGGTCGTCGGTCAGCGTGCCGGTTTTGTCGAGGTAGACCCGCTGCACGCGGCTGAAGGCTTCCAGTGCATCCAGCCGCTGCAGCAGCACGCCGCGCCGCGCCAGCGCGCTGGTGGCCGCCAATACCGCCGACGGCGTGGCCAGCGACAAGGCACAGGGGCAGGTGACGATCAGCACCGACACCGCCACCCAGACCGCGCGTGAGGGGTCGAGCACGCTCCACACCGCGGCCGCCGCCGCGGCCAGCAGCAGCACCGCCCACAGGAAGGGGCCGGCCCAGCGGTCGGCGGCGCGGGCCGCCGCGGGGCGCTGGCTCATGGCGTCGCGCATCAGCGTGACGATGGCTTCGAGCCGCGTGTCGGCACCCACCCGCTCGATGCGCACCACCACCGGCGCCCCCAGGTTCAGGCTGCCGGCGGCCACTGCGGCGCCGCAGGGCTTGGCCACCGGCACGCTTTCGCCGGTGAGCAGCGATTCATCGGCCCGCGTCGCGCCCTCGATCACCCAAGCGTCGGCTGGAAAGGCCTGGCCCACCGGCACCCGCACCCGGTCGCCGGGTTCCAGCCGCAACACGCTGACCGCCTGCACCTGGCCTGCGGCGTCCAGCCGCAACGCGGTCTCGGGCATGCCACCCAGCGCGGCCTCCAGCACCTGCGCCACCTGGTGGCGCGCGCGGGTCTCCAGCAGCCGGCCGGCCAACAGGAAGCTGACGAACATGGTCAGCGAATCGAAGTACACCTCGTGGCCGAACAGGCCGCCCGGGTCGAAGGTCGCGCCGCTGCTGGCGATGAAGGTGACCGCCACCCCCAGCGCCACCGGCACGTCCATCACGATGCGGCGCGAGCGCAGGCCGCGCCAGGCGCCGCTGAAAAACGGCCCGGCCGCAAACACCATCACCGGCAGCGACAGCAACCAGCTGCCCCAATTCAGCAACTGGCGCAGGTCGGGCGCCAGCTCGTCGCCGCTGGCGACGTAGCTGGGCGTGGCCATCATCATCACCTGCATGGCGCAGAAGGCGGCCACGAACAGCCGCCAAACCGCCTGGCGGTGCTCCAGCTTGCGGGCCTCGCGGGCTTCCAGCGCCGCGTCGGGCGTGGCGTCATAACCCGCCGCGCGGATGGCCGCCAGGATCTCGGCGATGCGCGTGCGCTGCGGGTTCCAGTGCACCCGGGCACGCTCGCCGGCCGCGCTGACGCTGGCTTCGAGCACGCCGTCCACGCCGGCCAGCGCCTGCTCGATCAGCCCGGCACAGGCCGCGCAGTGCATGCCGCTGATGCGCAGCGAGGAATCGGCAATGCGCTCACCGGCCACGTCGGTGGCAAAACGGGTGAAGCGCCGCAACTCGACCGGGTCGTCCAGCACCGACACCGCGGGCCAGGCCGGTTCGGCGGGCAGCACAGCGGGGTGGGCGGCAGCGTGCGTCAAATGGGCGTCAAGAGGGCGTCATGGTGAAATCCGGCCCGTCGCGCAGCAGGCGGCTTGACGCCGTTCCGGCTGTCGGGCTGCGCTAATCTAATGGTCTTCCCGAGGACACAACATGATCCAGATCAAGCGGCTTCGGCCTGCAGCCTATGCCCAAGCCCTGCTAAGCGGGCTGCTGGCGGTGGTGCTGCTGTTCAACGGCGGCCCCGGCCAGGCCCAGCCAGCGGCTGAAGGGCCGCAGCGGCTGCAGGCCATCACGCTGAATGCCGGCATGCACAACATCTTGGCCGAAGTGGCGATGACCCCCGAGCAGCGGCAAAAAGGCTTGATGCACCGCCGCGACCTGGCCAGCCACGAGGGCATGCTGTTTGTCTTCGACGAGGCCACGCCGCAGTGTTTCTGGATGAAAAACACGCCGACACCGCTGACCATCGCCTTCCTGGCCGACGATGGCCGCATCGTCAACCTGGCCGACATGAAACCCTTCGACGAGGCCTCGCATTGTTCGAGCAAGCCGGTGCGCTTCGTGCTGGAGATGAACCAGGGCTGGTTCGCCAAGCGCGGCATCTTGCCCGGCTTCAAGCTGCTGGGGCCGCCGTTCAAGCCCTGAAAAAACAACGGGCCGGACGGCAGAACCGTCCGGCCCGCTACAGGGCGCGTGATCGTTCAGTCGGTCAGGCGAAGTTGGCTTCGGCGAAGCCCCAGTTGACCAGCGAGTTCAAGTAGGTCTCGACAAACTTGGGCCGCGCATTGCGGTAGTCGATGTAGTAGGCGTGTTCCCACACGTCGATGGTCAGCAGCGCCTTGTCGGCGGTGGTCAGCGGCGTGGCGGCATTGCTGGTGTTGACCAGGTCAACCGAGCCGTCGGCCTTCTTGACCAGCCAAGTCCAGCCCGAGCCGAAGTTGCCAACGGCGCTCTTGGTGAAGGCTTCCTTGAAGGCGGCGTAGCTGCCCCACTTGGCGGTGATGGCCGCGGCCAGCGCGCCGCTGGGCTCGCCGCCACCGGCGGGCTTCATGCTGCTCCAGAAGAAGGTGTGGTTCCAGACCTGGGCGGCGTTGTTGAACACCGGGCCGCTGGCCTTCTTGACCACATCTTCCAGCGCCAGGCCGGCAAACTCGGTGCCGCCGACCAGGTTGTTCAGGTTGGTCACATAGGCCTGGTGGTGTTTGCCGTAGTGAAATTCGAAGGTTTCGGGCGAGATGTGGGGCATCAGCGCATCGGTGGCGTACGGCAGGGCAGGCAGGGTGTAGCTCATTGGATGGGTCCTTGCGTGGGCGGCGCGGTGCTGCGCCTGGGTTGCGGATGCTGCGAACTTTTCATTGTAGGCAACGCTCCCCGCGTCTGCGGCTCAGGGTTTTGCGCGTCGCCTTGGGGCGCGTGGCGGTGGCCGCGAATCACCAGCCGCTGCCGGTGGTGGGTCGACCCGGCCGAGCGTGGTCGACAGCACTTGCACCGCAGCGCGGCCGTCGACCCATTGCGCGGTCAGCGCGGCGCCCGGCTGCAGCCCCGCGGCACGGGTGACCGGTGTGCCCGCTGTGTCGGCCAGCCAGGCATAACCACGCGCCAACACCTGGTGCGGATCGGCAGCGGCCAGGCGCAGGGCCAGTCGGTCCAGCGTGTCGCTCTGGCGTTGCCGCTGCTGCTGCTGCGCCGCGGTCAGCCGCCGCGCCAGGTCGTCCAGCCGCCGCTGCCGCGTCACCAGGCCCAGCGCCACTGCTACCCGCTGGCGGTCCTGCAAGCGGTCCAGGCGCGCCGCCTGCTGGTCGAGCAGGCGCGCCGGCCGGCCCACCTGCAACGCCAGCCGGTCCAAGCGCTGCGCGCTCTGGTCGAGCCGGCGCTGCGCGGCCCGGCGCAGGGCCTGGGCAATCGCCTGCAACCGACCCAGCGCGTCGTCGCGCAGCGGCGTGGCCAGCTCGGCCGCCGCGGTTGGCGTGGGCGCGCGCAGGTCAGCGGCCAGTTCGGCCAGCGTGACATCGGTTTCGTGGCCGACACCGCAGACCACCGGCAAGCGGCTGCCAGCCACCGCCCGCACCACCGACTCGTCGTTGAAGGCCCACAGGTCTTCCAGCGAGCCGCCACCGCGGCAGACGATCAGCGCATCGACCTCGTCGCGCTGATTGGCCTGGCTGATCGCCCGCACGATCTGCGCCGGCGCCTCGGCGCCCTGCACGCTGCACGGGTAGATCACCAGCCGCACCTGCGGCGAGCGCCGCGCGATCGCGGTGACCACGTCGTGCAGCGCAGCCGCACCCAGCGAGGTGATCAGGCCCAGCGCGCGCGGCCAGGCCGGCAAGGCCCGCTTGCGCGCCGCATCGAACAGCCCGGCCGCCTGCAAGCGTGCCCGCAGCTTGAGGAACAGTTCGTAGAGCGAGCCTTCGCCCAGCCGCGACATCGCCTCGACCACGCATTGCAGTTCACCGCGCGACTCGTAGACGGTGATGCGGCCGCGCAGTTCGACCTGCTGGCCGTCGGCGGGCCGAAAGTCGAGCAGCGACGCGGCGCGGCGGAACATCGCGCAGCGCAGCAAGGCGGCCTGGCCTTCGCTGTCCTTCAGCGTGAAATAGCAATGCCCACTGGCCGCCCGGGTGAAGCTCGACACCTCGCCCCGCACCGTCACCGCGCCCAGCCGCGAGGCCAGGGCATCGGCCACCGCCAGCAACAGCGCGGCAACGGTCCAGGCCCGGGCTGCCAACGGCGCGGCCGAGGGCTCGTTCATGGCCACGCTGCAGATCCGGTGAAGCAGGCATTGACCAGCGCGCGGAACGGAAATCCACAGCTGTCGGGTGCTCTCGACGGCGGCCACGACCCCCCGTCACGGAACTGACTCGTTGGTGCAAGTAGTTGATTCAATTGAAAATTTACCTGCTCAAAAAACAGGCAATCCAAGCCAAAGCCTGAAAAACCGTCATCTTTGGGCTGTTGGCGACGGGTTGTGCACAAACTTGTCCACAGCAACAGTGGATGGATCGCATGGCTCGGACGACCCGTCAGCAGCGGTGTGGCGGGCGCCAAATTGATCGGCCGCCCGCGGTGTGCCTGCCATGCGCCCGCCATGTGCCGGGTGTGCGCCGAGTTGGCCGCCGGGTTGGCGGCGGGCTGGTGCCAGACGGGCGCCATAATCCGCCGACCCGGTCGGTCCGGCCGCGCCGGCTGATCCCGCGCCGCGCCACTCTGGCGCCGTGGCTCCCGCCCTCACCCCGCCCCCACACCCGCGAACCCATCGCCAGAAAGGCCCTCGTTGCTGTCGATCATACAAGCCGCTGGCTGGCCGATTTGGCCCCTGATCCTGTGTTCCGTGGTGGGCCTGGCGCTGGTCATCGAACGCCTGTTGAGCTTGCGCACACGGCGCATCGTGCCGCCCACGCTGCTCGACGAGGTGCTGGCCGTCAGCCGCACCAGCCTGCCGGCGATGGACGTGGTCAACAAGCTGGCCGAGAACTCGGTGATGGGCCAGGTGCTGGCCGCCGGCATGCGCGCGGTGATCGTCGAGCCGCGCATCACCGAGCGCACGCTGCGCCAGACCTTCGAGAGCGCCGGCCGCGCCGCCGCCCAGCCGCTGGAGCGCTACCTCAACACGCTGGGCACCATCGCCGCGGCGGCGCCCTTGCTGGGCCTGCTGGGCACGGTGGTCGGCATGATCGAGATCTTCGGCTCACAGGCACCCACTGGCGCCAGCAACCCGGCCGCGCTGGCCCACGGCATCTCGGTGGCGCTGTACAACACCGCGTTCGGGCTGATCATCACGATCCCCTCGCTGATGTTCTACCGCTACTTCCGCGGCGTGGTCGACAAGCACCTGCTCAACCTGGAGCAGGCCGCCGAGCGCATGGTGCCGCACCTGATGCGCTTTGCGGTGCGCCCGGCGCCCGCGGTGCGCTGATCGACCGACCTTGCACCGGGCTGACCCACGATGAACTTTCGCCGCCGCAAGAGCGAGGAACCGGAGATCAACCTGATCCCGTTCATCGACGTGCTGCTGGTCGTGCTGATTTTCTTGATGCTGTCGACCACCTACAGCCGTTATTCCGAGCTGCAGATCAACCTGCCAGTGGCCGACGCCGACCGGCTGAAGGAACAAGCCGCCGAGATCCTGGTCAGCGTGTCGGCCGACGGCCGCTACGCGATCAACCGTGTGCCACTGGAGGGCCGCAGCATCGAATTGCTGGCCGCCGCGCTGCAATCGGCCGCTGGGGTTGCGGCAGGTGGTGCGGCAGGTGGTGCGGCCGGTGTTGCGGCTGGAGCTGCGGCCGGCGCCGCCAACGCGCCGGTGGTGATCGTCTCCGCCGATGCGTTGGCCGCGCACCAGTCGGTCATCAACGTGCTTGATGCGGCCCGCCGCGCCAACCTGCCACGGCTGACCTTCGCCACCCAGTTGCCGGGTGACGCGGCCCGCTGATCGGCCGCAGGCGCCGGGCGCCGGCCAAGGCTTGGTGCCGCCGACGGGTGGCCCACCGCCTGGCGCGCTGGCGCGGTGGCTCACGGCGCAGTGGGCCGGCCCCGGCATCGGCTGGGGTGCCCGGCTGCTGCAAGCGCTGTCCTGGCTGTATGCCGGGCTGGCCTGGGGCCACCGGGCGCTGTACCGCAGCGGCCTGCGCGCCAGCGGGCGTGCGCCGGTGCCGGTGCTGGTGGTTGGCAACCTGGTGGCGGGCGGCGCCGGCAAGACGCCCACCGTGCTGGTGCTGGTCGCGCTGCTGCGCCAGCAGGGCTGGACGCCCGGCGTCATCTCGCGGGGTCACGGCCGCTACGGCCGTCAGAGCCGCCAGCGTGATGGCGTGCAGGCGGTCGGCCGGCTGAGCCCGGCCACCGAGGTCGGCGACGAGCCGCTGCTGATCCACTTGCGCACCGGCGCGCCAGTGGTGGTGGGCCGCAACCGGCTGGCCGCCGCCCACGCCTTGTGTCAGGCCCACCCGGGTGTCGACATCCTGGTCGCTGACGACGGCCTGCAGCACCACCGCCTGCAGCACGACGCTGCCCTCTGGGTGTTCGACGACCGCGGCGTCGGCAATGGCCTGCGCCTGCCGGCCGGGCCGCTGCGCGAGGCGCTGCCCAGCGCGCTGCCAGCGCAGACCCTGGTGCTGTACAACGCGGCCCGACCCAGCACACCGCTGCCCGGGCTGATCGGCCAGCGCCGTCTCAGCGGCGTGCTGCCGCTGGACGCCTGGTGGCGTGGCGAGCCAGCGCCCGCCGATGGTGGCTGGCCGGCATTGCACGGCCGGCCGCTGCTGGCCGCAGCCGGGCTGGCCCGGCCCGAAGCGTTTTTCGTGATGCTCGAAGCCCTGGGCTTGACGATCCACCGCCTGCCGCTGCCCGACCATGCCCGCTTCGACACCCTGCCCTGGCCTGCCGGCACGCCCGACGTGGTGGTCACTGAAAAAGACGCCGTCAAGTTGGTGCCCAGCCGAAGCACCGGCACCTTCACCGGCACCCGGGTGTGGGTGGCAAGGCTAGACTTCCAGCCCGAGCCGGCCTTCGCCGACGCCCTTCGCGCGCTGTGCGCTCCCTTCAAGCGGGCCCCAGCGGCCCACAAGACGCCATGAGCCTGGACCACCGACTGATCGCCCTGCTGGTCTGCCCGCTGTGCAAGGGACCGCTGCGCCTGGGCCGCGACGCGCAGGAGCGCCCGCTGGAACTGCAATGCCCGGCCGACCGGCTGGCCTTCCCCATCCGCGACGGCATTCCGGTGATGCTCGAAGCCGAAGCGCGGACGATCGACGATCAGCCCTCACCCTCACCCGCGCCCTCGC
>JAYVDE010000468.1:0-4171 GCA_043749575.1 Burkholderiaceae bacterium
GGCGTGGTGCTGGCCGGCGTGGTGGCGCACGGGGCGTGGCAGGCGCGCAAGGCGGGGCCGAAGCGGGCGGTGCCTGCGCCCGAGCGCAGTGAGCCGCGCGAGCCGGTGATGAACCTGGATGGCGATGCGCCGGCGGTTGCCGACGATGCGCTGGTGGCGCCACCCGACCGGCGCGTCAACAAGCGCATCGTGAACCGGCTCGATGCCTTGATCGACACGATCGCACCATTGCGCATCGAGGCGCCGCTATCCGGCGCGATGGTGCTCGCGCACCTGCCGACGACGCGCCGGGCGGGCGGCAAGCCGTTCCTCATCGAAGGCATGAACACCGAGTCGGGCGAGTGGGAGGCGCCGTCGCACGGCCAGCGCTACGGCGAGTTCCAGGCCGGTGTGCAGATGGCCAACCGCAGCGGTGCGCTCAACGAGATCGAGTACTCCGAATTTGTGCAGAAGCTGTTGTCCTTTGCCGACAGTGTGGGTGCGATGGCCGAGCTGCCCGACATGCTGGATGTGGTCGCTCGCGGCCGCGAGCTGGACGGTTTTGCCGGCGACCACGACGCCCAGTTGTCGCTCACCCTGCGGGCCAACGGCGCGGCCTGGAGCCTGGGTTACATCCAGCAAAGTGCCGGCCGCCACGGCTTTGTGCCCGGTGCGCTGCCAGGCAGGCTGGTGCAGTCCGGCGCCGAGGACGGTGCACCGCCGGTGCTGGTGCTGGGCTTCGATTCGCAGGCCGCGTTGTCCGACGACCCCGGCCTGGCGGCCGTGCGCGAGGTGCAGCTGACGCTGGACGTGCCGCAGACGGCCGAGTCGGCCGAGCCGTTCCCGGCCTGGCACGAGGCCGCCCGGCTGCTGGCCGCCGACATGGACGCGACCATGATCGACGACCGCGGCCAGCCGATCACGCTGCATGCGTTCGCCGCCATCGGCGACGACCTGGGCCGCTTGTACCGCGCGCTGGAAGCCCGCGACCTGGCGGCCGGGTCGCCGGCGGCGCGGCGCTTGTTCAGCTGAGCGCTTGCGAGCACCGCACAGTGAGCGACGCGCTCTCGACCCCTGCCGCACAGGTTGCGGCGCTGCGTGCTCAGTTGCACCACCACGCCCACCTGTACTACGTGCTGGACGCCCCCGCGCTGCCCGATGCCGAGTACGACCGGCTGTTCGGCGAGCTGCAAGCGCTGGAGCAAGCCCACCCCGAACTGCGCAGCGCCGACTCGCCCACACAACGGGTGATCGGCCAGGTGCTGGCGGGTTTTGCGCCGGTGCACCATGCGCTGCCGATGTTGAGCATCCGCACCGAGACCGACACCGAAGCCAGCGGCGCCGAGGCCTTCGACGCGCGGGTGCGACGCGAGCTGGCGTTGGCCGACGATGCCCCCGCGGTCGAGTACGCCGCCGAGCTGAAGTTCGACGGCCTGGCGATCAACCTGCGCTACGAGCACGGCGTGTTGGTGCAGGCCGCCACCCGCGGCGACGGTGAGACCGGCGAGGACGTGACGCAGAACATCCGCACCATCGGTCAGGTTCCGCTGCGCCTGCAGGGCAAAGCCGTCGATCTACCGCCGGTGCTCGAGGTGCGTGGCGAGGTCTACCTGCGGCGCGACGACTTCGAACGCCTCAACGAGCGCCAGCGGGAAAAAGGCGCCAAGACCTTCGTCAACCCGCGCAACGCCGCTGCCGGCGCGGTGCGCCAACTCGACCCGGCAATCGCCGCGCAACGCCCGCTGAGCTTTTTTGCCTACGGCCTGGGCGAGGTGCAGGGCTGGCGCCTGTCTGAAGCTGCGCCTGAAGGTGCACCCGAAGGTGTGCCCGACACCCACAGCGGCCTGCTGGACGCGCTGGCCGCTTTCGGCGTGCCGGTCTGTGCCGACCGCACCGTGGCACTCGGCGCGGCCGGGCTGGTGGCCTTCCACCGCGCGATGGGCGCCAAGCGCGACGTCTTGCCCTTCGACATCGACGGCGTGGTCTACAAAGTCAACGACCGCGCGCTGCAGCAACGGCTGGGTTTTGTCAGCCGCGAGCCACGCTGGGCGGTGGCCCACAAATACCCGGCGCAGGAGCAGATGACGCTGCTGCAGCGCATCGAGATCCAGGTCGGGCGCACCGGCAAGCTGACGCCCGTGGCCAAGCTGGCGCCGGTGTTTGTCGGCGGCACCACGGTGAGCAACGCCACGCTGCACAACCTGTTTGAGCTGCGCCGCAAGGGCGTGCGGCCGGGCGACACGGTGATCGTGCGCCGTGCCGGTGACGTGATCCCCGAGGTGGTCGGCCGGGTGCTCAGTGGGCCCGGCGGGCGTGCGGCCTACGTGCCGAACTTCCGCATGCCGCGCGAGTGTCCGGTCTGCGGCAGCGCCGTCAAGCGTGAGCGTGGCGGCATCGATTACCGCTGCAGTGGCGGCCTGTTCTGCGGCGCGCAGCGCAAGCAGGCGTTGTTGCACTTTGCCGGCCGCCGGGCGATGGACATCGAGGGCCTGGGCGACAAGCTGGTGGATCAGTTGGTCGACAGCGGGCTGATCAAGACGCTGGACCAGCTCTACAAGCTGGGTGTGGCCAAGCTGATGGCACTCGACCGCATGGGCGAGAAGAGCGCCCACAACCTGGTGGCCGGGCTGGAGAAGAGCAAGACCGCCACGCTGGGTCGCTTCCTGTTTGCGCTCGGCATCCGACAAGTGGGCGAGACCACGGCCAAGGACCTGGCCCGCCACTTCGGCACGCTCGACCGCATCATGGACGCGCCCGTGGCGCAACTGCTGCAGGTGCACGACGTCGGCCCGATCGTGGCGCAGAGCCTGCGCACTTTCTTCGACCAGCCGCACAACCGCGAGGTGGTCGAGCAGTTGCGTGCGGCCGGCATTCACTGGGCCGAGGGTGAGGGTTCGGTTCAGAGCAACACGCCGCAGCCGCTGGCCGGCAAAACCCTGGTGCTGACCGGCGCCCTGCCCACGCTGAGCCGCGACGAGGCCCGGGCGCTGATCGAGGCCGCCGGCGGCAAGGTCGCCGGTTCGGTGTCGAAAAAGACCAGCTACGTGCTTGCCGGCGACGAGGCTGGCAGCAAGCTCGACAAGGCGCGCGAGCTGGGGCTGACCGTGCTGGACGAAGCGGGCCTGCAAGCCTTGCTGGCCGATGCGCCGCCCCCGCTGGCAGCCTGAAGCGGCCGGCGGGCTGCCGGCGGGCCAGCCGATGCCAGGCGCCCGCTGCCGGGCCTGCCGACCGAGGGCCGCCGGCTCAGCGCGCCGGCCGCGAGGCCGCCGTTGATGGGCCTGAGCCCCCTGCCATGGCGCCTGCTGGCCTGGGGCGCGCTGGGCGTGGCCTTGCATGTCGGGCTGGCCCGCTTCGGTTATGGCGTGGTGCTGCCGTCGCTGCGCAACGAGCTGGGGCTGGGCTACACCGCCGGTGGTGTGCTCAATGCGCTGCATCTGGCGGGCTACCTGACGGGCACCTTGCTGGGGCCGGCCCTCGCGCGGCGCATCGGCATGGCCCGCATGGCGCGGTGGGCGCATGGGCTGGTGGCCGCCGGTGCGTTGCTGTGCGCGCTGGCGCCGATCAGCCCAGTGCTGGGGGTCGCCCTGTTGGGGCTGGGCCGGCTGGCCAGCGGCCTGGGTGCGGGGCCGGCCGTGATCGCCATCATGGTCAGCGTGATGGCCGGTGTGGCCGAACCCTCGCGGGCCGCTGCCAGTGTGCTGATGTGGACCGGCATGGCCGTGGCCATCCTGGCTTGTGGCCTGGGCACGCCCTGGCTGTTGCAGCCCGGCGAGTGGCGCTGGGTCTTTGCGGCGGCGGCGCTGCTGGCGCTGGTGCTGGCCTGGGGCTTGCCGGTGCCGACCGCCCTGGCGGGCCCAACATCCAGCCCATCAGCCAGCCCATCATCCAGCCCAGCAGCCGCCCCAGCCGCACCAGCATTTGGCCCACCCGTCGGCGGCGCGGGCTTCACGCTGGCCTCGATCGCCACCGGGCGCTGGGCCTGGTTGGTGGCCACCTACGCCTGTTTCGGGCTGGGCTACATCGCCTATGCCACCTTTGCCGGCACCCGGATGGCGGCGTCGGCCGCGCCGGTGGCCGTGGTGGCCCTGACCTGGAGCACGCTGGGGCTGGCCACGCTGGCTGGCAGCGCCACCACGCTGTACTTGCTCGGTCGCCCGGCCTGGCGACCGCACGCGCTGCCGCTGGCAATGGC
>JAYVDE010000469.1:0-10935 GCA_043749575.1 Burkholderiaceae bacterium
AGCGCGCGCAGCTTGGCCGAAGTTGTAAATGAGGGTGCCAGCACACCATGGTTCGCGCAGCGGGGGTCCGCTCACTTCGCGAAGTGAAGTTACGCGGACTCCAAACGGATCAGGTGCAGCCGCGGCCTGGGCACCAGCGCCGCCAGCCGCTGCATGAACTCCAGCGGCGACATCACCAGGTGGGTCGTGCCGTCGCGCCAAGGGGTCTTCAACTTCAGCACGACCTGGCCAGCGGCGTTGGTTTGTACGCGTTCGTTGGCCAGAGCTGAGCCAGGCACAAACAGTCCGGTGGCCTGGTTGTGCCTGGCGAGGGGCTGGGCCTCTGGCCCGGCGCGGCCTGCAAGGCGGGCGGGTGATGTAGCGGCACAGTTGCTCCAGCGCCTGGCGGTCGTCAGCCCCGCAGCGCACGGCAGAGACGATTTTCGGCTGCGCTGTCAACGCTCAACGGATCTCCGCCATCTTCAAAGACCGACTCAAACGCGTCGGGCGCCGTGTTCGAGGTGCCACGGGGAGGGAAAAAGGGCGTTTGAAAACACTGTCCTCATCCTCACCACAGCCTACCGGCCACCGCCAGGGCAACGGCGGTGGCAAGCAGGCCCCAAGTCCAGGTCGCTTGATCCATGGACCAAACCTTACGACATCTCGCCAAGCCGGCCTATCCGCAATTGGGCACAAATCCACGCCCAAAAGAGGGCATTAACCGGGCGTTGGCGGCCGGAGCCCGGGCGTGGCGGTGGTGGCCACCAGCGTCGCCAGCAGGGCGCCATCGGCCGCCAGGCAACGCATGTGCAGGGCCTGCGCGTCGTCGCGGTCGGTTTGCCAGTGGCCGCTGCGGTGGCTCGCGCCGGCGGCCGTGCCGGTCAGGGTGATGGGCAGGCTGCTGGTCTTCACGCGTAGCAGGGGCGGTGGGCCGCCGCCGGGCTCGATCGGTGTGTCGGCCGGGTGGGACCGGGGCGTGCCGGTGATGGCGTCGGCGATGGCCCGCGCCTGGCGGGCGATGGGCTCGATGAAGCGGCTGGCGCGGCCGTCGACCACCGCGCAGTCGCCCAGTGCGTAGATGCCGGCCTGGCTGGTGGCGCCGCTCTGGCTGTTCACGGCGACGCCGCCGGCCGCGTTGTCGAAGGCAAGCCCCGCGCTGCGAGCCAGCCGCCCGGCCGTGCGCAGGCCGGTGGCGGCGACGACCTGGTCGGCCTCGTGCACGCCGCCGCCCAGCGTGTGAACGTGCAGGCTGCCGTCGGGCTGGCGTTCGACCGCGCTGACCTGTGCGCTGCCGACGAAACGGATCGGCAGGCCGGCCCAGGCGGCCAGCAGGCGCTGGCCCGCAGCGGCCGGCAATTGGCTGGCCAGCGGGACGGGCTGTACGTCCAGCAGCGTGATGCGGTGACCCGCCAGGGCCAGGTCGTTGGCCAGCTCGCAGCCGACCAGGCCGGCGCCGATGAAGGCCACGCGCTGCGGCCGGCGGGCCAGCGCCGTGCGCAGCTTGGCGTAGGCCGCGAGGTCGTTGATGCGCCAGACGCAGTCGGGCGGCAGCACGGCTGGCAGCGCCGGCTCGGCGCCGTGCGCCAGCACCAGGTGGCGCCAGCGCAGTGTGCCGCGGGTGGTGCGCAGCGTGCGGGTGGCCGGGTCCAGGTGCACGGCCGCTGTCGCCGGTAGCAGCCGCACCTGCAACCGCTGCGCGGCGGCCGCAGCCGTTTCGCGCACCAGATCGCCGACAGCGGTGCCGCGCGCCACCGCCACGCTGAGTTGCGGCTTGTCGTAGACGTCGCCCGCACAGGCGCAGACCACGGTGATGGGCAAGTCGGCGTCGCGCTCGCGCAACGCCTGCGCCACCTGCCAGCCGGCACGTCCGGCGCCAACAATGAGCACGCCGGCGTCGCGCCGACCGCCACCCGTGGGCGCGGGGTTGCGCGCAACACGCGGCCGTGCGGCGACCTCCGCCGGCGGCGTGTAGGGCGCGAAGTCGGCCTTGCTGACGCCGCAGATCGGGCAGCCCCAGTCGTCGGGGATGTCCGCGAAGCGGGTGCCGGCGGGCAGGCCGCTGTCGGGGTCGCCCAGCGCTTCGTCGTAGATCAGGCCGCATACCTCGCAGATGAACTGCAGCCAGGGCGCTGGGGCCGTCGCGGCGGGGGCTGCGTTCACGCCGGCATCTCGGGCGCCGACAGCCGCGCGATTTCCTTGCGCAGGTGCTTGACGGCCGGCGTGACGATGGCCACGAAGTGCGATTCGCGAACCCGCCGCTGCACGTCGCTGCTGAGCAGGTAGCCGCGTGCGCCGGCGTGCAGCAGGGCGCTCTGCGCCGCGCGCAGCGCCAGTTCGCTGGCGTGGGCGCGCACGTCCAGCACGTTGATCAGGTGGTCGCGGTCGCTGCTGAACGGCGTGGCGCACAGGCCTTCGATGCGGGCGGTCAACGCGTCCAGTTCGGCCTGCAGGTCGTCGGGCCGGTCTTCCAGAAAGCGGTTGACGTGGCCCAGCTGCGGCTCGACACGCCACATCGAGTCGATGGCGCCTTGCGCCACGCCCAGGCCGAAACCGGTCTGCAGCAGGATGAAGGCACCGCGGATGCGCGCGATGTAGGGCTTGGCCGGGTCGGCCAGCACGGCGTCGGCGCCGACGAACACGTCGGTGCAGCGGATGGCCCAGGTGTTGGTGCCTTCCATCGCCGAGAAACTGGGGCAGTCGCGCAGTTCCACCCCCGGCGCGTCGCAGGGCAGCAGGAACATCAGTTCGCGCGCGACACCGTCGTCGCTGTCCACGCCGGCCAGCACGCCGGCGTAGTGGTCGGCGCCCAGGTTGCTGACCCAGGGCAGCGTGCCGTTGATGCGGTAGCCGCCGGCCACCGCCGTGGCGCGCAGCAGCAGGGTCTCGATGCCGGCGTAGGCCTTCATCGGGTTGCTCATGCCGGTGGCGCCCAGGCGGGCGCCGCTGCTGTGGGCGGCCAGGCGGGCGCCGGTCAGGGCCGGGTTGCCCGACTGCTGTAGGTACAGGCCGCAGACCTGCTGGCACCAGACCATGAAGCCGCTGGCGCCGCAGACGCGCGATACCTCGGTCATCGCGCGGATGGCCGATATGTAGTCGCCGGGTTCGGCGCCCGGCCCGATGTGCGCCGCGTAGGCACCGGCGGCGCCCAGGCGCTTCAGCACCTCACGCGGGTAGGTGCCGCGGTCGGTGGCATCGGCGGCGGCGCGCAGCGGGCCATCTGCGATCGCGCGCACCGCATCCAGCATCGTCGGCGCGGGCGCCCCGGCGATGGTCGCCATTGGCGGGGCGTCCTGCAACTCGGCCATGCTCATCGTTGGTGTCCTTGTCTGTCGGTCGGTTCAGGCCCGCGCTCAGGCCAGGGCGATCGTCATCGAGATCGGATTGCGCATGCTGTTGGCCACCGGCGAATAGTTGTTGGCGTGCTGCACGATCTCGTCGAGTTGCTCGCGGGTGGCCTTGCCCTCGATGGCCACCTTCACGCGGATGGCCTGGAAGCCCATCTGCGGCGGCAGCATCTCGGCACCGCCCGCGCCCCAGGCGGCGGGGTTGCCGATGTCGCCTTCCATGAAGATTTCCAGGTGGCTCAGCTTGACCTGCTTCCAGGTCGCCACTGCCGTGATGCCCACCGCCAGGCAACCGCCCAGCGCCGACAGCACGATCTCGCCAGGCGCCGGCGCGGTGTTGTCGCCGAACAGGTGCAGCGGCTCATCGACGACGACGGGCTGGTGGTCGCCGACATAGCTCAGCGAGCGGTACTTGCCCTCCATCACCGTGCGGACCTTGTTGGTGCCGCGCCGGCTGGGGTCGGCGTTGCCGGCAGCGGCGAATTTCAACAGGCCATCGCGGTCGATGGGGTTCAGGTAGGCGGTGACGGTGGTCATGGCGTTTCTTGGCGTTTCCTGGCGTTGCTCGGGGGTTCGCCGGGTTCAGGCGGCCATCGCCAGCGGCGCGGCCTTGCTGATGACGGGCGGCGAGGTTTCGATGGGCAGCGACGGGTCGCGCGACCATTCGTTCCACGAGCCGAAGTACATGCGCACGTCTTCGAAGCCGGCCTGCTTCAGGGCCAGGAAGGTGTTGGACGCGCGGGCGCCCTTGAAGCAGTACAGGTAAATCGTATCTTCGGTGCCGATGCCGGCGGTGGCGCATTCGGCTTGCACTTCCAGCGCCGACTTGATCTGCGGGCCCAGCGCGCTGGGCTTCATGAAGCGGTACCACTCGATCCACTTGGCGCCCGGCAGGCGGCCCTTGCGCGGCGCGAAGTCCTTGCCGTAGGGCGAGCTGCTTTCGCCGGTCCACTCGTCGACGTCGCGCACGTCCAGCAGCACCACGTCGCTGCCGAGCGCGGCCTGGACCTGTTCCTTGGTCAGCATCACGTCGGTGGTGGGCAGGTCGGGGAAGGTGGCGGGCACCGGGGTAGCGGCTTCGGTGCTGGTCGGCAGGCTGGCGGCCTTCCAGGCGGAATAGCCGCCGTTCATCACCTTGACCTTAAAGTAGCCCAGCCAGGTCAGCAGGTAGTAGCCGCGACAGCTCTGGCCGTAGCCGCTGTTCAGCGCGTCTTCGTAGAACACGGCGGTTTCCGCGCCCGACAGGCCGGCTTCACCGAAGGCCTTGGCGAAGGTGGCCTTCAGCGTCTCCAGGCCTTCGGCGGTCGAGGTCGCCAGGTAGGTAAAGATCTCGCGCATGTTGATGGCGCCGGGCACGTGGCCGGCGGCGTAGGTGTCGGCGTCGCGGGTGTCGATCACGACCGTGGGTTCGGCGGCCATCAGGGCCTGCAGTTCGACGGGCGAGATGAGGGTGGGCGTGGCAGTCATGGGCAGGGACTCCTGGGTTGAACGGGGTGGTGTCGTCCGAGTTACTGCAAAGCCCGTGCCAAGCGCTGGCGCAGCGCAGCGGGGGGTCGCCGGGCGGACGGCGGTGCTGCGTGTCTGCCCGGTAGGTGGGCCGGGCCACCGCAGCCGAGAGTGCCGCCGCGCGGGCCGGATGGCACGCCGGGCACTCGACAAAATGGCAACATTTCGTCGGACTTTGTCGCCAATCTGGCGCCTGTCGTCAGGCCGATTGCAGTCCCAGCTTGCGCAGCCGGTAGCCGAACTGGCGCGGCGTCATGCCCAGCGACTGGGCGGCGCGCGACTGGTTGCCCTTGTGCCGCGCCAGCGCGTCGACCAGCGCCTGCTCCGGGTGCGAGGTGGCCGGCCAGTAGTCGCGCACGGCGCCCGCGCCGTCGCTGGGTTCGGGTAGTGCCGTCGCCACGGCCACCGTTTGCGGCGGCGGACCTGTCGGCACCTCCAGCTGCTCGCGTGTGCCGCCCTGCAGCAGGCGCTGCACGGTGGCTTCCTGCACCAGCGGCGCATCGGCGAGCAGCACCATGCGCTCGATGACGTTGGTCAGCTCACGGATGTTGCCCGGCCAGGGGTGGCGGGCCAGACGCGCCAGGGCTTCGGGCGTCAGGTTGACATTGCGCTGGTGCGCCTGGTTAGCGCGGTTCAGGAAGTGCAGGGTCAGCAGCGGGATGTCTTCCGGCCGTTCGCGCAAGCTGGGCAGGCGAATGGGGATGACGTAGAGCCGGTAGTAGAGGTCGCGGCGGAAGTGGCCGCGCTTGACCTCCAGTTCCAGGTCGCGGTGGGTGGCCGCCACCAGGCGCACATCGACCTTTTTCTCGCGCTTGCCGCCCAGCCGCAGGATGGTCCCTTCCTGCAGGGTCCGCAGCAGTTTGCTCTGCAGCGCCAGCGGCATCTCCCCGATCTCGTCGAGAAAGATGGTGCCGCCGTCGGCCAGCTCGAACCAGCCGGCGCGTTCACCGTGGGCGCCGGTGAAGGCGCCCCGTTCGTGGCCGAAGAGTTCGCTTTCGAACAGCGCTTCCGGGATCGCCGCGCAGTTCACCTTGATGAAGGGGGCGTCGCGGCGCGGGCTGGACAGGTGAAGGGCGCGCGCGAACAACTCCTTGCCGGTGCCCGAATCACCCAGCAGCAGCACGCTGGCGGTGGCGCTGGACACGCGCTCCAGTTCGCCCAGGGCGCGCAGCAGCGGCGGCGCCGTGCCGATGATGCCGTAGCGCGCCGCCGCACTTTGCAGGGCACTGGTCAATTGCGCGTTGCGCTCCTGAAGCCCGCGCGTGGTGGCGGCCACGAAGCGCTGCAACTGCAGCATCTGACCGGCCAGCGTGGCCAGGATGCGCAGGATGGCCACATCGTCACCCAGCTGCCGGTTACGCATGCGGATGCGGTGGCAGGCCAGCACTCCGATGGTGCGCCGGTCGACCTCAATGGGCAAGGCGATGAAGGCCACGGTTTCCGGCGGCAGCCGGCTGCGCGGCACGGCGCGGAACAGGAACGCCGGTTCGGCGTCGACGTCCTGCACGATGGCCGGCTGCCCGGTGCCCAGCACCCGGCCGGTGACGCCTTCGCCAGGTCCGTAGCGGCCGCGCGCGGTCTCTTCTTTCGTCAAGCCGTAGGCGTGGTGGATGCTGCTGGCGGCGGGCCCCGAGCCGTCACCGTCGGCCAGCACGATGCGGCCGCGGTTCAGGCCCAGCAGTTCCGACATCAGGTGCAGCATTTCGCGCAGCACCACCGCCGGCGCCAGGCTCTGGCCGACGCCGCGCATCACCTGGCTGAGCAACAGGATTTCCTGCGTGCGCCAATCCGGTGCCAGAACGGCAGGGTCAACCCGAACCATTGCGGTGCGTGCGGTCATGGCTTTAACCCCGAACGCAAGAAGCTGGCCAACCCGGCCAACGTCGCAGCGTCCCAAAAGTGTGCACGATTCTTGCTTTGCAGTTAGGAACCGACTTGAAGGAAGCTCCGTGCGCGAATCCGAACCCACCAACGACCTGACCCCTTCCGCCTACGACCCCTACGACGCCGACCGCCCGCTGATGCTGCGCTGCGGCTGCGGCGCCGACCACGCCCCGCAAGCCCACGCCGCAGCCAGCCTGGAGGCCGAGGCGCTGGGCCGCTCCTTCCTGGAAGCGACCCTGGTCAAGGCGCTGTTCCCGCAAGACCGGGTGCGCCGGGCTTTCCTGAAGGGCGTGGGCCGCCGCACGGCGATGGCCGCGATCGGCAGCCTCTTGCCGATGGCCAGCCTGCAGGCCATGGCCGAAGAGAAGAAGCCGCTCGAGAAGAAGGAGCTGAAGATCGGCTTCATCCCCATCACCTGCGCCAGCCCGTTGATCATGGCCGACCCGCTGGGCTTCTACCGCCAGCAAGGCCTGAGCGTGCAGCTGATGAAGACCGCGGGCTGGGCGCTGATCCGCGACAAGATCATGAACAAGGAGTACGACGCCACGCACTTCCTGAGCCCGATGCCGGTGGCCATCAGCCTGGGGCTGGGCAGCGCGGCGCAGGCCATGAACGTGGCCACGGTGCAGAACATCAACGGCCAAGCCATCACCCTGGCCAACAAGCACAAGGGCAACCGCGACCCGAAGAACTGGAAGGGCTTCAAGTTCGCCATTCCCTTCGAATACAGCATGCACAACTTCCTGCTGCGCTACTACCTGGCCGAGGCCGGCCTCAACCCGGACACCGACGTGCAACTGCGCGTCACACCGCCGGCCGAGATGGTAGCCAACCTGCGCGCCGGCAACATCGATGGCTTCCTCGGCCCCGACCCGTTCAACCAGCGCGCGGTGTTCGAGGAAGTCGGCTTCATCCACATCCTCAGCCGTGAAATCTGGGATGGCCACCCCTGCTGTGCGTTCGGTGTGCCGGAAAGCTTCATCCAGCAGAACCCGAACACCTTCGCCGCGCTGTACCGCAGCGTGCTAACGGCCGCCTCGATGGCGCGCAAGCCCGACAACCGCGAGCTGATCGCCAAGGTCATCAGCCCGGCGCAGTACCTGAACCAGCCAGAGGCCGTGCTAGCGCAGGTGCTGACCGGCAAGTTCGCCGACGGCCTGGGCAATGTGCGCACCGTGCCCGAGCGCGCCGACTTCGACCCGGTGCCCTGGCAGAGCATGGCGGTGTGGATGCTGACGCAGATGAAGCGCTGGGGCTACCTGAAGGGTGACGTGAACTACAAGCAGGTCGCCGAGAAGGTGTTCCTGATCACCGACGCCAAGAAGTACATGAAGGAGCTGGGCCAGCCCGTGCCCGACGGCACCTACAAGAAGTTCAAGGTGATGGGCAAGGAGTTCGACGCCGCAAAGGCCGACGACTACCTGAAGAGCTTCGCGATCTCCAAGGCATGAACCCCGACATGAAGACCGCCCGGCAGGAAACGCTGAAGGCGGCGATGCTCTCGCTGCTGATCCTGGCCGTGCTGTTGGGCGTCTGGCACTTGGCGACGCTGCAGCCCACGGCCGCAGTGGCGCCGGTGGTGGCACTGACGGCCGAGCAGATCGAGTACGCCAAGCTGATGGGCAAGGACCCGGCCAGCCTGGCCGCCAATGCCGCCACTGGCACCAGCGGCAAGAGCGGCTTCCCGACCTTGGCGCAGATGGGCGTGGCCATCACGCGCAACCTGGCCAGCCCCTTCTACGACAACGGCCCGAACGACAAAGGCGTCGGCCTGCAACTGGCCTACTCGCTGGGCCGGGTGGGGCTGGGTTATCTGCTGGCGGCGCTGGTCGCCATCCCCTTGGGTTTCGTCATCGGCATGAGCCCGCTGATCTACCGGGCGCTGGATCCCTTCATCCAGGTGTTGAAGCCGATCTCGCCGCTGGCCTGGATGCCGCTGGCGCTGTACACCATCAAGGACAGCGCCATCAGCGGCATCTTCGTGATCTTCATCTGCAGCATCTGGCCGATGCTGATCAACACCGCCTTCGGCGTGGCCGGCGTGCGCAAGGAATGGCTGAACGTGGCGCGCACCCTGGAAGTACCGCCGCTGCGCAAGGCCTTCGAAGTCATCTTGCCGGCCGCTGCACCCACCATCCTGACCGGCATGCGCATCAGCATGGGCATCGCCTGGCTGGTCATCGTGGCGGCGGAGATGCTGGTCGGCGGCACCGGCATCGGCTACTTCGTGTGGAACGAGTGGAACAACCTCAGCCTGCCCAACGTGATCTTCGCGGTGCTGGTCATCGGCATCGTCGGCATGTTGCTGGACCTGATGTTTGCGCGGCTGCAGAAGGCGGTGACGTATGCCGACTGACCACTCCGAATTCCTGAAGATCGAAGGCCTGGGCAAGACCTACCCGGGATCGAGCGAACCGGTCTTCGATGGCGTCAATTTCGAAGTCGCGCAGGGTGAATTCGTCTGCATTATCGGCCACAGCGGCTGCGGCAAGACGACCATCCTGAACGTGCTGGCGGGTCTGGAAAACGCCAGCACCGGCCACGTCTTCATGGGCCGCCGCGAGGTCGCCGGCCCCAGCCTGGACCGCGGCGTCGTCTTCCAGGGCCACGCACTGATGCCCTGGCTGACCGTGCGCAAGAACATCGCCTTCGCGGTGCGCAGCAAGTGGCCGGACTGGGGCCGTGCGCAGGTTGAAGAACACGTCGAGAAGTACGTGGCGCTGGTCGGCCTGGCGTCGGCCATCGACAAGAAACCCAGCGCCCTGAGCGGCGGCATGAAGCAGCGAGTGGGCATCGCGCGGGCATTCGCCATCCAGCCGCGCATGCTGCTGCTGGACGAGCCCTTCGGCGCGCTGGACGCGCTGACGCGCGGCACCATCCAGGACGAGCTGCTGCGCATCTGCGCCGAGACGCACCAGACCGTGTTCATGATCACGCACGATGTCGACGAAGCCATCCTGCTGGCCGACCGCATCCTGCTGATGAGCAACGGCCCGCAGGCCCGCGTGGCCGAGATCGTGAAGAACACGATGCGCCGCGATCGCCAGCGCGCTTCGTTGCACCACGACCCGCAGTACTACCGCATCCGCAACCACCTGGTTGATTTCCTGGTGTCGCGCAGCAAAGACCTGTCGCACGGCCGTGCGCCCGCGCAGCCGCTGCAGGTCAGCCCCGGGCTGGACGAACCCGAACCGCTGCCCCCGGGTAGCCAGCCCACCCCTTCATCCACTGTCACCCCTCTCAGGAGAATCGCATGAGCCGTATCGACGTCACTGAAAAAATCATCACCGCCAAGGTCAGCAAAGGCATCAAGTGGGCCGATGTGGCCACCTCGGTCGGCCTCAGCAAGGAATGGGTCACGGCGGCCTGCATGGGCCAGATGACCTTGACCGCCCAGCAGGCCGCGACCGTCGGCGAAATCTTCGGCCTCACGGCCGAAGAGCAGAAGTGGCTGCAGGTCGTGCCTTACAAGGGCAGCCTGCCGACCGCCGTGCCCACCGACCCGCTGATCTATCGCTTTTACGAACTCGTCAGCGTTTACGGCACCACCTTCAAGGAACTGATCCACGAGGAATTCGGCGACGGCATCATGTCGGCCATCGATTTCAAGATGGACCTGCAGCGTGAGCCGAATGCGGCCGGCGACCGGGTCAGCATCGCAATGAGCGGCAAGTTCCTGTCCTACAAGACCTACTGAAGCCTGCCCGCGACGGAAGCCCGCCATGACCGAGACGCGTCCACCCCTGCCCCCCTTCACCGAAGAGACCGCCAGGAAGAAGGTGCGTGGCGCCGAGGACGCCTGGAACACCCGCGACCCCGAGGTCTGCGCCCGCGTCTATACCGAAGATACCCGCTGGCGCAATCGCGCCGAATTCCCGGTCGGCCGCGAGGCGGTAAAGGCTTTCCTGCGCTGCAAGTGGGCGCGTGAACTCGACTACCGGCTGATCAAGGAACTCTGGGCTTACACCGGCAACGTCATCGCGGTGCGCTTTGCCTACGAATGGCACGACGACTCGGGTCAGTGGTTTCGCAGCTACGGCAACGAGAACTGGGAATTCAATGCCGACGGCTTCATGACGCGGCGCTTCGCCAGCATCAACGACCTGCCGATCACTGAAGGCGAGCGCAAGTTCTTCTGGCCGCTGGGCCAGCGGCCGGACGAGCATCCGGGTTTGAGCGAGTTGGGCTTGTAGGAGCGAAGGCGGGGCGTCGAACCAACGAA
>JAYVDE010000470.1:0-4137 GCA_043749575.1 Burkholderiaceae bacterium
GACTGCGAATTCGACAGGTTCCTTTGGGCGTTGATCGAATTGAGGTTGGTGTTGATGGTCTGGGGCACGGTAATTTCCTTTCAGCTTCCTTGAATCCCGGCGGGAGCGCCGACGCTCTACTCGGGTGGCGGCACTGCAATTTGGCCACCGCCTTTGCACGCCGGACAGATACCCAATGCACTGTCCGACACGCCCGCGCTAGTCGCCTATGTTCTCGGGGCACCTGCGTGCCCTTTGTTCATCAGCCGGCTAACCGGACCGCGGGGGTCTTGTGGACCACCCGATGTTTTGGGTATCGGCGCCGCGCGAATTCAACTTGAGGACTTTGCGCAAAACGATTCAGTTCGCTGTCAAGACGGCTTTCGCCGGTTTTCGAGAGGTCTGTCACGCTTCGGCTCGAAGCTGGGCCTCAAGTGTCGGAATCAGTGCCGTTGGCACCGTGGTGCCGGCGGATTTCGCCCTGCGACAGCGGCGGTATGCCCTACCAGCGATGGGCTGCCGTGCCGCTCAGGCCTTGCTTGGGCTGGCCGCTGCAAAACCCATCGCCCAGGTGAAACGGGGCCCGCAGGCCCCGTTTTGATGAGCGGGCGCACCACCCGGTGCGCGCACGCTGCGTCTCAATCGGCGTCGACCACGCTGCCTTCAATCTCGGCCCAACCCAGGCGGTTGATCGAACGCAGGCAGGGCAGCACGGCCTCCGGGTTGTCAAAGCGCTCGATCACCCGTCGCAGGGCCGGCGCGGGCGCCTCGGCGACGATGCGGTGGCTGTCGACCGTGTCGGTCAGGAAGCCCAGCAGTTCGGCGATGGTGGCGGCGTTCAGTCGGCTGCCGTCGACTTCCACGGTGTCGCCGTTGCGCTGCACCAGGCGAGCGCGCACGTCCGCCAGATAGCGCTGCTTCATCTCGATGAAGCGGCCGAAGCGCGCAGGCTCGAAATGCAAGCGGCCAATGGTTGCGCCCGGTGGCGCGCCGGAGGGGCTGTCCAGGATGTCGGCAAACTCGGCCAGCAGGTTGCTGCGCACCACGTAGACGATGCGCATCGTCGGCTCGGCGATGGCCCAGGCTAGCGCCCCCGGGAGGTGTGCCGGTGCCAGCGTGAAGCCGCGCACCGGCACGACGCTCAGGTTGCGACCGGCGGTGTCGACGCTGCGCGCCATCACCATGCGGGCGAACCTGGGCGCATCTTTCTCGCGGATGGCATGCAGGGTGGCGGCGGCGGCCGGCGCCAGCGTGCCTTCGGCCAGGTGGATGGCTTGCGGGTGCAGCAGTTCGCCGTCAAAGAACACCTCACCGCTGCGGTTGAGCACCGCGGCCAGTTGTTCAGCACCGCTGTGCGGGGCGCCCAGCAGCAGCGCAGGTCGCGTCGGCAGGTCGGCCGGCACCATGGCGTCGACCTGGTAGAGGCCGCAGAACGGATCGGCCAGCTCGGGGTCGAGCAAGCTCAGCCGGGCGAAGGTGCAGCGCACCTCTTGCAGCAATTGGGGGCTGCCATCGGCCAGGTGATCGCCCAGCTGCCCGCCCAGGTACAGGCGCAGGCCGCCGCGTTCGCCGCAGAGCACGAAGCGGCTGCTGGCGCGGCCTTCGCCATCGCAGAGTTCGAGGTCGCCGCCACGCAGCGCCCAGCGGCTGCACTCGGGGCCGGCGTTCGGGCTGATGCGGCCGTTGTCACGCAGGCGTAGCGGGCCCGAGGCGCTGCCGTCGGCGCCGCGCAGCAAGTAGAGGCGACGCTCTTCGGGGGCGGTCATCAGGGCGGGCTGGGCATCGGCCAGCACGCGCAACAGGGCGGCGTGCGGCGAATGGGCTGCTGCCAACGGCAGCGCGATGCGGGCCGCGGCACTGGCGTCTTCCAGCTGGCCGAGGCGGCAAGCCGCGCGCATCAACTCGGCGGTTTGCTCGACGCAGCTTGCCGCCAGCAAGGCGATCCCGGCCACCGGGGATGGCAGCGGTGGGGCAGCGTCGCGCTGCAGGCCCAGGGCGGGCAAAGGGGTGGGCAGGGCCAGGGCGGTGGCGGTCATCGCGCAACTCCGTCAATCGGGGAGGCTCAGTTTAGGGAGGCACGCCGGGCGGGCATGCGCCGAAAAGCGCTGCAATTAAGGTGCTTTGGTGCACCCGCAGGGCGCGGTGTCGCCGAGCGTTCGGCGTTCGGCATTCGGCATTGATGCATTCAGGCGTTCAGGCGTAGCCGGTTTCAGGCTGGCGATACGCCCGTTTGCTGATCAACAGCCTGACGTGGCAGACCAGATCGTCGTCTATCCACGGCTTGCGGTAGATGCCACAGATCTCCTGACACTCGTTCAGACGGGCCTGCAGGTCGTCGTGACCGGTGATCGCCAGGATCGGCATGGTGGCGGTTTGTGGCTGGCCTTGGCAGGCACAGATCAGTGCCACGCCGTCGAGTTTGGGCATCTCCAGGTCGGTGATCATCAACCGGTAGCGGCCCTTCTGCAGCAGCGCCAAGGCCTCGGCGCCATCGCGCGCCAGCGCTACCTCGTAGCCGGCTGAGGTGAACAGCCGTCGCAGCTTGGCCCGTGCCACGGCTGAATCGTCGACCACCAGCAGGTCGGCCAGCAGCGGCCGCAGCACCGGGGCGGGTGTTGCGGCGGTGCGGCGGGCAAGGGCGTTGTGCGGGTTGCGAATGGGTTCGAAATCGCTGGCGTCTGGCTCGCTGGCCAGTGGGCTATTGATCGGTTCACCCTTGCGCTCCGGCACCGGCTGCCGTGTTGACTTGCCGGATCGGCGCGGTACCCGCCAATAGAGTGCCACGGTGACGACGACCACCACGATGGTGATCAGCAAGGCAAGCAGGGCGGACTGCAGTGCAGCCAAGACGGGAAAGAGCATCGCAAACAACCTCAAGATGGCAAGGGACGGCTGCCGCGCGGCGTGCCCGATGGAATGCTATCGGCAGCATCTGAGCGGTCCAACAGGGGGCGAAGCGTCAAATTCGACCCCCTGCGATGCCTTTTGCAGCGGCGGCTCGCCATCCGTTGCCCGACCCCTGTAGGAATTTGCCTGACAAGCCCTGCAGAAGAACCGGGACTCAAGAAGGTGAATTGGGCTGATGTTGCCGCCTTGTTGTGGTCTCTACAGTTCATCTCACACCAGCGGCAACCGCCCCCTCTCACCCCACCCCAGGAACAGCAGCATGAACACCGACCAGATCCTTGCCGAAATCCGCGAAGCCAACCTGTCGTACCTGATGCTGGCCCAGACCCTGATCCGCACCGACCTCGAACAGGCGCTGTACCGTCTCGGCCTGAGCGAAGACTCGGCCGGCATGATCGCCGCGCTGACGCCAGCGCAGATGATGAAGATCGCCTCGGGCAACACCTTGCTGTGCCGCATGCGCTGCGATGACGACCTGGTCTGGGGCCTGCTGACCAACCACGGCAAGAGCGCTGCCAACGAGAGCGTGTCGCGCCTGCATGCCTCGATCCTGATGGCTGGCCGCCACCAGGAAGCTGCATAAGCTGCCCCCGCGAAGCGGCCACGGCCGCTTCCCCCCAGGGGCAACACCAGCAGCCCGGCGGTGCCGGATCTGCGGCGTTCGCTGGATCAAAGACAAGCGTTGGAGAGAGAACCATGTCGCGTAGCAAGAGCATCCTGACCGAAGCCAAGCAGATTGACACCGCGGTGGAGCTGATCAAGCTCGGCGCCCGCCTGCAGGTGCTTGAGAGCGAGACCGACCTGAGCTATGAGCGCCTGCTGCGTTTGTACAAAGAGGTCGCCGGCAAGAGCCCCAGCAAGGGCCAGCTGCCGTTCTCGACCGACTGGTTCATGACCTGGCAGCCCAACATCCACGCCAGCCTGTTCCTCAACATCCACGAGTACCTCAACAAGGCTGCGGCGCTCGACGAGATCGACTCCGTCATCAAGGCCTACAAGCTGTACCTGGAGCAGATCGGTGCGCAAGACCTGGAGCCGCAGTTGTCGGTCACCCGCGCCTGGCGCCTGGTCAAGTTCATTGATAACGGCATGCTCACCATGACCAAATGCAGCAAATGTGGGGGGCACTTTGTGACCCATCCGCATGAAATCGCCCGCCACTACGTGTGTGGCCTGTGCAACCCACCGGCGCGCGCCGGCAAGGGCCGCAACGCCGGCGCCATCCGCTTGCCCAGCGCGCACGATTGCGTG
>JAYVDE010000471.1:0-4133 GCA_043749575.1 Burkholderiaceae bacterium
GCGGGTGCGGCTGCTGGCGCTGCGCTCGGAGAGTCAAGGGCTCAGAGGCGAATGGCCGCAGGCCACGGCCGATGCGCAGGCGGCCTGGGCGCTGGCCGACCGTGCCCGCAGCGATGCACTGCGGGCACGCGCCTGCGTCGCGCTGGTGACCATGCAGGTGCGCGAGGGCAAGCTCGCCGAGGCCGAGGCGACGGCCCAACGCGGGCTGCTTGCGGCACGGCGCGCGGGCGAGCAGGTGTTGCAGGGGCAGTGCCTGCACCAGCTCGCCCGGGCGCGGGCGGCGGCCGGCATCGACCTGCGAGGCGGCATCAAGCTGCGCGAGGAGGCGGTGCGTCTCTTTACTCAGTACGGCGAAACCGCCTGGCTCGCCACTGCGTTGCGCGGGCTCGGCGTGATCCATGCCACCCTCGGGCTGCTGGCCGAGGCACGGGGCTTCTCCCTGGAGGCACTTGCACTGGCGCGGCAGTCGGGTGATCTGGCGGGAATCATGGCATCGCTGAACACGCTCAGCACGCTGACTGCCGATGCAGCCGAGAACCTGAAACTTCTCGGTGAGGCGCTTCAGATGGCCATCGCGATGGGTGACGTCCAGGGCCAATCCATGGTGGTCAGCAACCTGGGCGACACCTACATGCGGCTCGGCCTGTTCAGGCGCGCACGACGACTGACGCATGAGGCACTGGCGGTCTCTCGACGCATGGGCAACGAACCACAGATGATGGTGGCCAGATCGAACCTCGCCGAGATCGAACTCGCCGTTGGCGGCACCGCCGCAGCGCACGAAGGCGTCGCGCAGCTGGCGGCCCTGTTGCGCCCGGGCGCGAGCCCGCTGCTCCGATCGTTCCACGCCTGGATCGCGGGCCTGACGGCACTGGCCAGCGGGCACGCAGAAAAAGCGCTGCAACTTTTCCGCGCCTTGCAGCGCATCGCCGGGCGGCAGATGGTGGGCAACCAGATCGAAGCCGCGCACCGCATCGGCCAGGCGCTGCTCGCCCTCGGCCGGCCCACCGAGGCGCTGGCCGCCACGCGCCGCGCCGCGGCCCTGCATCGCCGGCAAGGGCTGGGTACCCCGGACGGTCTCGACCCTGCATCGCTGTGGTGGAACCACACCCAGGCGCTGCGCGCCAACGGCCTGCGCAGCGAGGCCGACGCGGCGCTGGGGCAAGCCTACCGTTTCATCGTCGGCGTGGTCGGCACGCTCAGCGACGAAGGCCTGCGCCGCAATGCCTTGAACAAGCGCGACGAGCGCCGCGAGATCATCAAAGCCTGGCTCCAACTGGCGCGCCGCCGCAAGCTGCCGCGCGAACAGTGTGAGGCGCACCTGGCCGGCGAGGCCAGTCTGCGCGAGCCCTTCGAGCGCCTGGTGGACACCGGGCTGCGTCTGAACGAGCAGAAGTCGGAAACCGAGCTGCGCGAGTTCCTGGTCGACGAAGTGACCGAACTCTCCGGCGCCGAGCGCGTGCTGCTGCTGCTCGACGGCGCCGATAGCCTGCAGGTGGCCGGCTCGCTGCTGCCCCGCGGCGAGGCAGAGGCGCCACTGCTGCACGCGATCACGCCCTGGCTGGTCGAGGCGCGCCGCAGCCGCGCGGCGCGCCTGCGCCACGGGCCGGAAAGCGCAGAGCCGATCCGCCAACGCAGCTGCCTGATCGTGCCGCTGATCGCACAGCGCGAGCTGCTGGGCTTCGTTTACGCCGACATCGAAGGCGTCTACGGCCGCTTCCACGACGGCGACACGCAGTTGCTCGGCATGCTGGCTGCGCAGGCGGCGCTGACGCTGGCCAACCTGCGCGCCGCCGAGGCGCTGGAGCGCAAGGTGCAGGAGCGCACGGCCGAAGCGCGCGCCGCGCAGGCCCAGGCCGAGCAGCGGGCGGCCGAGCTGGCGGTGATCAACAGCATTCAGCAGGGGATTTCGGGCAGCCTCGATTTCAAGGGCATCGTCGAGCTGGTAGGCGAGAAGCTGCGGGCGGTGATGCAGTCGGATGATGTGGCGGTCAGGTGGGTCGAGCATGCGACACGCACCATCAAATGGCTCTATGTCGTCGAGCATGGCGTCCGCCTGCATCTTCCCGACGAGCGCGTCGAAGACGACGCGCGCTGGGACCGGATCCAGGGGCGCAAGGAACCACTGCTGTTCAACACGCTGGCGGAGGCTAGGGCGACAGGTGGGGCGGTCGTTCCCGGCACGGACGAACCCCTGTCTTCGCTGAGCCTGCCCATCGTCGTGAGCGACCAGCGCGTGGGCGACATCAACCTCGACCACTTCGAGCGCGAGTACGCTTTTGACGAGGCGCAGGTCCGCCTGCTCGGCACCATCGCCACCAGCCTCGGCGTGGCGCTGCAAAGCGCCGAGCGCTTCGCCGAAACCCAGCGCCTGCTGAAAGAGACCGAGCAGCGCAATGCCGAGCTGGCGGTGATCAACAGCATTCAGCAGGGCATTTCGGGCAGCCTCGACTTCCAGGGCATCGTGGAGCTGGTGGGCGACAAGCTGCGCGAACTGCTGGCGACCGACGACATCGGCATCCGCTGGTTCGACCATGAGCGGCGCGAAGGGCGCTATCTGTACGAGATCGAGCACGGGGTGCGGCTGCATCTGCCGCCCTCGACGCACACCGATGAACGGTGGCAGCGCATGGTCACCCCGCGTCCGCCGCGCGTGCACGGCACGGTTGCGGAGCAGCTTGCCTCCGGAATCGGCGTCATCCCCGGCACCGACCAGGCACCATCGACGCTGAGCGTTCAGATCATTGGCGGCAGCCGTGTGCTCGGCAGCATCGTTCTCGAAGACCACCGGCGCGAGCACGCCTTCGGCGATGCCGAGGTGAGGCTGTTGCAGACCATCGCCAGCAGCTTGGGCGTGGCGCTGCAGAGCGCCCAGCGCTTCGCCGACACGCAGCGGCTGCTGAAGGAAACCGACGCCCGCGCCGCCGAGCTGGCCATCATCAACGGCGTACAGGCGGGCCTGGCCAACAAGCTCGACGCACGCTCGATCTGCGAGCTGGTGGGCGAGAAGCTGCGCGAGCTGTTCGATTCGCAGAGCATCAGCATCGCCGGCTTCGACACGCAGGCCAATCTGCGCCACTACCACTACATCCTGGAACGCGGCCAACGGCACGACGTGCCCGACGGGCCGATCTCGGCGCTGGGCTGGCACCTGATCCGCACCGCGCAGCCGCTGATCGTCAACAGCGACCTGGAAGCGCGCCTGGCCGAGCTGGGCGTGCAGCGCAAGACGGTGCCCGGCACGCAGGCCAGCCGCAGCCTGGTGCGCGTGCCGGTGCTGATCGACGGCCGGGTGGCCGCCATGGTCGGCCTGGACAACATGGACCGCGAGCACGCCTTCAGCGACAGCGACCTGCGCCTGCTCACCACCCTGGCCGCGAGCATGAGCCTGGCGCTCGAAGGCGCGCGCCTGTTCGAGCAGACGCAGACGCTGCTGGCGCAGACCGAGCAGCGCGCCGGCGAGCTCGCCACCGTGAACGCGCTGGGCCAGGCGCTGAACTCCCGGATCGACCTGAACGAGCTGATCCGCGTGCTGGGCGACAAGATGCGCGAGACCTTCCGTGCCGACATCGTCTATGTGGCACTGGTGGACGAGGCCGCGCAGCAGATCCGCTTCCCGTACGCGCACGGCGAGCAACTCGAGACCCAGGGTCTGGGCGAAGGCCTCACCGGCAAGATCATCGACACCGGCCGCGCCCTGCTGCTCAACGAAGACGTGGACCGCGCGGCCGACGCCATCGGCGCCTCGCAGCTGGGCGTGCAGGCCGCGAGCTACCTGGGTGTGCCGATCGTCGTGCACGGCAAGGCGATCGGCGTGATCAGCGTGCAGAGCACGCGCGAGGAAGGCCGCTTCACGCCCGACGACCAAAAGCTGCTGGAGACGCTGGCCGCCGGCGTGGGCGTGGCCATCCGCAACGCGCAGCTCTTTGCCGAGGCGCAGGAAGCGCGCGCCCAGGCCGAGGCCGACAGGCGTCTTGCGCAAAGCGCCAACGAGGCCAAGAGCTCGTTCCTCGCGACGATGAGCCACGAGATCCGCACGCCGATGAACGCCGTGATCGGGATGAGCGGCCTGCTCCTCGACACGCCGCTCACCGAGGAGCAGCGTGACTTCGCCGGCACGATCCGCGACTCCG
>JAYVDE010000472.1:0-10916 GCA_043749575.1 Burkholderiaceae bacterium
TTCAGGGTAATAGCCGACAGCCTGCGCCTTGTGCGCGAGATACCAGGGATCGACGCCCGTGCAATGTCCGCCGACGAGACCCGGGCGGAACGGCAGGAAGTTCCATTTCGTCCCCGCCGCCTTGAGCACCGCCTCGGTGTCGATGCCCAGCCGTGCGAAGATCAGCCCGAACTCGTTGACGATGGCGATGTTGAGGTCGCGCTGGGTGTTCTCGATCACCTTGGCGGCCTCGGCGACCTTGATGCTGGGCGCCTTGTGCGTCCCCGCGCGCACAATCTCGTTATAAAGCGCGTCGATCACGTCGGCGATCTCGGGGGTGGAGCCGGAAGTGATCTTCTTGATGGTGGCGACGCGGCGGTCCTTGTCGCCGGGGTTGATGCGCTCGGGGCTGTAGCCGACGAAGAAGTCCTGCTTCCATTTGAGGCCCGACTCGCGCTCCAGCACCGGGATGCAGACCTCCTCGGTCGCGCCCGGGTAGACCGTGGACTCGTAGACCACGATCGCGCCCTTTTTCAGGTGGCGGCCAACGCTGGTGGAGGCGCCGATCAGCGGCTTGAAGTCCGGAATGTGGGCCTGGTCCACTGGCGTGGGCACGGCCACGATGATGATGTCGGCCTCGCCCAACGCCGCCGGGTTGCTGGTGTATTCGGCATGTCGGGCCTCGGCCATCTGCGCCACGCTCAGCTCGCGCGATGGGTCGGTGCCGGCACGGCAGGCGGCCACCTTGCCTTCGTGGATGTCGAAGCCAATGGTTCGACCATGCTTGGCGAATTCAACCACCAGCGGCAAGCCGACATACCCCAGCCCGATCACTGCCACTGTAGACATCGTTGTTCCTTGGTTCATGGTGTCGAGTTTTGCTGATTGCCCAGCTGCCCCGGTGTGCGCATTGCACGCAAGCTGCGGTCAATCAACGAGTAGTTGTCATTCATGAAGCCCGTCAGCACGTCATCGGCAGCCCGATTGTCATTGTCGGCGGTGTAGACCACCACGCCAGCCCCGGCGCTGCCCTTGCCCTGAAGCTGCTGCCAGGCCTGCAGCAACTTGGCCTCAATGTCGCTGTGCGTGAGGCGGTCGCCTATCCAGTAGAAGTGCCAGACGCGCACCGGCAGCGGTGATGCCCCGCTGCCAGGCGCCGACAGGTCGGCCGTGCGCACCGTCATGGCGCCCGCCTTGCTGTTCCAGTGCTGTGTGCCGCTGCGCAGCAGGTTCCAGAGGGGGTCATCCGCCCGCACGATGGTATTGACCGAGCTGACGAGCTTGTGCTGCTTGTCCTGCTTGTCGTAGTAGGCGATGTGAACACCGACCTCGCGCTGGCCCTTTGCATAAAGCGCTGAAACCTGCTGGCTGGCACCCTCATACACCGGCGTCAGCGGCGGCAGCGCGCCGCCGCTGGCGGCATGCCAGTCACCCGCCAGGCGGGTGGGCAGGCGCAACGGGTCCGCCGCATTCAGGCTCAAGGCCGGGCGGTTGTCGAGCAAGGACCGCGCAGCCCATGGCGCTACCGCGATGACCACGGCCAGCAACAGCACACAGCTGGCCCACCGGCTCGCCGTCGCCGCATCACCCCGCACCGGGCCTTGGGCTGCAACAGCGTCTGCGGGATCATCCGGCTCTGACCACCTGGCGCCGATCAGGAACATGGCCAGGATGACGACGCCGAAGAAGACCCAGCCATAGACCAGGTGGTCGACGCCGGTGGCCAGTCGGTTGTCCGACAGGTGGCCCAGCATGACGATCATGTAGGCGCGCAACCAGTTGGCGCCGATGGGCACCGCGATGGCAACGCCGACAAACGCCCAGCGACGCCACAGGCTGCGGTAGTTGAGGTAGGCGAACAGCGTGCCCACCATCACCGAGGCAATCAGGTAGCGAATGCCGCTGCAGGCCTCCACAACAGACCAACTGCCTGAGGGAATGACGAACTTCAGCCCTTCGCGGTACACCGGCACCCCGCTGGCGCGCAGCGCAGCCACCGTGAAGTCGGCGGTGTACTGCATCAGCCACGGCGTCATGAACTCGCCCAAGGGCACGGCAAAGAACAAGAAGCCCAGCGGGAAGATCAACTCGCGCGCGACCGCCCACCCCAGCAGCGCGGGCACGGCCAGAACCAGCATCGCGACCAGCATCAACTGGGTCAGCGCATCGACGCCCACCAGATCGCCCAGCAACCAGGTGGCCACCAGCAACAGCATCGGTGCCGCCAACCAGGGAACCGGGTAGGTGGGCAGGCCTGCCAGCACCCCCCTGCGCCGCCAGATCAGCCAAAGCGACAAAGGCGGCACGACAAAGGCATGGGCGAAGGTCTCCGAACGATTCCAGATGCCGACCATCGCCGCGGCCGTGTCGTAGTAGCTCAGCACCACCAACAGCAAGATCGCGCACAGCGCCAGCAAAGGGCGGCGCCAAGCAGACGGCAGGACGGGAAGGGTCAAGGTGCTTGCGTTCATGCCGGTTCCTGCTGCAAATGCTGGTACGCCTGCGCTGCCGCCAGCGCAGCAGGCGATTCGGGCGGCAGCTGCTGGTGCAGCCACCGGTCCAGACTGGCCAAACGGGCAGGCCAGCTGTACTGGTCCAACACGCAGCGCCGGGCTGCCGCGCCAACTTCAGCCGCCAGCGCCGGCGACTGCAGCAAACGGCTGATGGCATCGGCATAGCCCGCGGGTTCGTCTGCCACCAGCAGATCGCGCCCGGCGGTTGCGGTCAGGGCCTGCGCACAAGTGGATGCGGTGACGACGGGGCGGGCCATCGCCATGGCTTCAAGCACCTTGTTCTGCACGCCGCGCGCCAAGCGCAGCGGCGCCACCACCACGCCAGCGTGTTGCAAGTAGGGCCGCACGTCGGGCACCGTGCCGGTGACCGAGACCGCCGCACCGGCCAGTGCGCGAACAGCCCCGGTCGGGTTGCGCCCAACGATATGCAGCCGCAAATGCGGCCAGCGGCGGCGCAGGGTCGGCAACACCTCGGCAGCAAACCAGCACACCGCGTCGACATTGGGCCAGTAGTCCATGGCGCCGGTGAAGACCAGCGGCAGTTCGCTCGCCTGGTACGGGCTGGGTCGCGAATCCGAGGGCGCAAAGTAGTCCGCATCGACGCCATTGCCAGACACCTCGATCCGGCCAACCGCGTCGGGCGCCAGGCCCAGGAACAGGTCGACCTCTTTCTGCGTGACCAGGAAGCTCCGCACTGAGCGCTGGACCGCTGCACGCTCGAACGCCAGCAGTCGCTGGCCTTCACGCCGATAAAGCCACGACAGGGGCCACCGGCGCGCATCGGCATAGGCGGTCCACTTGGCGGAATCCACATCCACCAGGTCGAGCAGCACCGGCAGGTGGGCATGCGGCGCGACGTAAGGCGCCATGGCCGAAGAGAACACCACGGCCATGTCGATGGCGGCTGCGGCCACTGTGTCGGACACCCAGCGCTGCAAACCCGCGTGCTGGTAGTAGCGCAGGGTCAGGGCGTCTCCGGTGACCAGCGCACCCAGGCTGGCAAGCCGCGCCAGGCGGGGTTGCAGGGCGACGACAAACGCGTCGGCGCAGAGCGCCTTGACGGTATCAAGGTAGGGCTCGTCCTCGGGATCGTCGATGAAGGTGCCCAGGAACACACGATGCTGGGCCGCCAGGTGCTTGAGCAGGTGGTACGACCGCACCTTGTCGCCCTTGTTCGGCGGGTAGGGCAGGCGGTGCACCAGGTACAGGATGTTGGCCATGGTGGGCGCTAACCCAGGTTGCGCACGACAAACGGCCCCAGCCAGTTGGCCAGCCCGATCGGCAGCCGCCGCCAGGCCTTGATCAGCAACTGGTACTTGGCGTTGTTGGGGTTGTTCTGGGGCACGGTTTCACGCTTGTAGAGGCAGTACTCGTAGTGCAGCGGCGTCGGCTCGAAGCCCCAGTTCTTCTTGAACGCATAGGGGCCGGTGCCGGCCTTGCTGCGGCCATAGTCAAACACCTTGATGCCGCGGTCGCAGGCGCGCCGCATCAGCTCCCAGTATTTGAAGTCGTTGGCGGCCAGGTCGCGCGCGGCCTCGTCGTCGCCAGCGTAGTAGGGCAGCACTTCATCACGAAAGTAGAAGCTCATCACGCTGGACAGCGGCTGGCCGTCGGCCGAGACCACGGTCAGCACCTCGCAGTCGTCGCCAAAGGTGTCGCGCAGCGCCTGGAACCAGCGCTTGGGCATGGCCGGTGTGCCGTGGCGGTGCACGTTGTCGGCAAACAGCGCGAAGAAACGGTCGACGCCGGGGTCGATCTCGCTGCGCAGCTGGTTCTTGATGCCCTTGCGCACCATCGCCCGCTGCTTGCGCGGGATCGCCAGCATGTTGGCTTCTTCGTCCGGCAGGATGGCCTTGCGGAACGTGACGTACAAATCCTGCAGCGGCCAGTCGTCGTGGCGGCGCTGCACGTTGCGCAGTTCCAGGTGTTCGGCGCCCAGGCGTTTGGCAATTTGCTGCGCCTCGGCCTCCAGCGCCGCCGCAGCCGCAGCGTTGCTGGCGACCACGCCGCCATACACGGTGAACGGCAGACCCACCAGCGAATGGCCGAACAGCAGGCTCTTGACCTGCGCCAGTGGCAGCACAGCCTCGATGCGCCCGCCCTGCTCGGCATAGAGAAAGTAGGTCTCGTGTTTGAAAACCTCGCCCAGCACGATCTGCCAACCGGCCCGGTGGAAAAACGTGGCCTGCGGGCAAGCCAGCACGAACGCATCCCAACGCGCGGCCGCGTCGGCGTCCTGCGCCGACAGTCGCTTGATCTCGATCACGGTGCGAGCGCGATCAGGCGGCGGCCGCGTGCTGCGGCTGGCCCAAAAAGATGTGGTCCATCCGGCCCCAGCGGAAATCGCGCATCAGCCCGTCCAGGCGTTGCTCCATCCGGCCGATGTTGACGTAGTGGCGGAACCGCGTCTTCAGGTTGATGCCGGCCACCCGCGGCTGGTCCGCGTCGATCTCCCAGGGGTGGAAGTAGAAGATCGCCGGCTGGCGGTCATCGGCGTTGACCTTGCCGATCATCCAGCGCGACAAGGCATAGGGCAGCAGCCTGAAATAGCCGCCGCCACTGGACGGCAGGTTGCGCCCGCGCAGGCGCAGCGTGGTCACCGGGATCTCGATCAGGCCGTCGGCCACCGCGTGGGCGAAGCGGGGCGCATCGGGCATGCCGTAGTGGTCGTGCTTGATCGGGTAGATGCTCGAGCTGTAGCGGTAACCGGCAGCCTGCAGGCTGTCGAAGGCCCACAGGTTGCCTGCGCCGATCGAGAAGCTGGGCGCCCGATAGCCCTGCACGGCGACGCCGCCAATGTCTTCCAGCAGTTGCTTGGCGCGCACGATGTCGTCGCGGAACGCGTCGCGGCTGAGGTCGCTGGCACGCTGGTGGCCGTAGCCATGGCTGGCCAGCTCATGGCCTTGGTCGACGATCTGGCGCACCAGCTGCGGGTAGCGCTCTGCTATCCAGCCCAAGGTGAAGAAGGTCGCCCGGATGTCATGTCGGGCCAGCAGCGCCAGGATGCGCTCGATGTTGCGCTCCACCCGGCACTCGCGGCTGTCCCACTCGTCGCGGCGGATGTAGGGGGCCATCGCCGAGACCTGGAAATAGTCCTCGACGTCGATGGTCAGCGCATTGGTGATGGTTGGGGCCGGCATGGCAGTACTTTGCAGGGGGCGCATATCGCGCCGAAGTCAATCAGGGAGCGCCGGCCTTCAGCCAGCGCCAGAGGTCGGCGGCAATGCGGTCGGCGGCTCGGCCGTCCCACAATTCGGGTACACGGCCACGCTTGCCGTCGCCGCGCAGGATCTCGGCAACGCCGCTGCGGATCGCGTCGGCATCGCGCCCGACCAGCGTGTTGGTGCCCTGCTCGGCGGTGATCGGCCGCTCGGTGTTCTCGCGCAGCGTCAAGCAGGGCACGCCCAGTGCGGTGGTCTCTTCCTGCAGGCCGCCCGAATCGGTGAGCACCAGCGTGGCGTCGCGCAGCAGGCCCAGCATCTCCAGGTAACCCTGCGGCGGCAGCAAGGCCATGCGCTGGCTGTCGATCAGCGCGCCCAGGCCAAAGCGCTCGATGTTGTTGCGCGTGCGCGGGTGCAAGGCGAACACCAGCGGCAGGCTGGCGGAGACCTCGCGCAACACACCCAGCAGTTCACTCAAGGTGCTCGCGTCATCGACGTTGGACGGCCGGTGCAGCGTGACAACGCCATAACCCTTGGCGTGAGCGATCAGGGTCGGGTCAATGCCGTGGGCGCGCAGCGTGTCGGCGATGGGCCGGGCATGCGGCCGGTTGGCCACCAGCGAATCGATCATCACGTTGCCGGCAAAACACACCCGCTCGGCCGCAATGCCTTCACGCAGCAGGTTGGCCAGCGCACTGCGTTCGGTGGTGTACAGCCGGTCGGCCACCTGGTCGGTGAGCACGCGGTTGATCTCCTCGGGCATCTTGCGGTCGTAGCTGCGCAGGCCGGCTTCCACATGCACCACCGGCACGCCCTTCTTCACCGCCACCAGCGTGCAGGCCAGCGTGGAATTGACATCGCCCACCACCAGCACGCAGGACGGGCGGTGCGCGTCGAGTGCGGGCTCGAAGCGGCGCATCACCTCGGCGGTCTGCACCGCATGGCTGCCCGAGCCCACCTCCAGGTTCAGGTCGGGCCGAGGCAGGCCCAAGTCCTCGAACAGCTGGTGGCTCATGCCCTGGTCATAGTGCTGGCCGGTGTGCACCAGCAGCGCCGGCAACGGCGGCTGGTGGGCGGCCAGCGCGCGCAGGATCGGCGCCATCTTCATGAAGTTGGGCCGTGCGCCGACCACGCACATCACCGGGCCAATTGCCTGGGTGATCGCATGGACATTCGCCTGGGCATTCATCTGGGCAATCGCCTGGGCGGATGCCGCCATGCTCTCGTCGTCAACCGTCATTTCGAACCTTCGTCTGGTGTCTTCTTCACCGCGTTGACCAGTTGCTGCAGCATCGCCAGCATCTGCAGGTTGGTGCGCTCCAGGCGAAGCAAGCCACGTTCCAACCGCTGGATCTGGTCGCCCTGCTGCTCGGCGCTCAGGCGGCCGATCTGGCGCGACATTGTGTCGGCCGCGGCCGAATCAATTTGCAGCTTGCTCAGGTCGACGTCCAGCGTGGCGGCGGTCGTGCTGTTCGGCCCTGCCGCCAACAACTCGGCCGGCATGCTGTCGCGTGCGGTGATCGGACGCCGCGTCGGCACCGCGGCTTCTTGCTCGAACTCCTGGACCACCTCGGCCACATCGCTCAATTCAAGATGGGTCTTGCCGGCCAGGAAACCGGCCAGCAGCAGGCGGTCAGCGATCGAGTTGATGCGCCGCGGAATGCCGCCGCTGGCCTTGAAGATCGCCTCGAACACCGCCGGCTCAAAGCTGGGCCTGCCGGTGGAGCCGGCGCACTTCAAGCGGTGTTCGATGTAATGCTGGGTCTCGTCCAAGTCGAGCGGGCCGATGTGGCAGGTGGCCGCCACCCGCTGGCGGAACTGCTCCATCTCGGGCCGTTGCAGGATTTCGCGGAACTCGGGCTGCCCGACCAAAAAGCTTTGCATCAGCGCCTGGTTGCCGAACTGGAAGTTCGACAACATGCGCAGTTCTTCCACCGCACGCGATGTGAGGTTCTGCGCCTCGTCGACGATCAGCAGGCAGCGTTTGCCCTTGCTGGTCTGGCTGATCAGAAAAGCCTCCAGCGTGATCAGCAGCTCCGACTTCGGCACGTCCTTGACCTTGAAGCCGAAGGACGCACCGACCATGCGCAAGGTATCCTCGGCGCCCAGTTGGGTGGTCACCAGGTGGCCCACCACGACGTTGCTGCCATGCAGACCGTCGATCAGTGCGCGCAACAACGTGGTCTTGCCAGCCCCGATCTCGCCGGTGATGACGATGAAGCCTTCATTGCGCGAGACACCGTAATCCAGGTAGGCCTTGGCGCGTCGGTGCTGCTTGCTGCCGAAATAGAAGCTGGGGTCGGGGTTGAGCTGAAAAGGCTTGTTGGTGAGCCCGTAGAAGGATTCGTACATGGCTCAGAACCGGTAGCCGTAGGTGGCGAAGACGGCGCTCTCGTTGTAGAGCGTCTGGTAGGTCTGATACAAGGCGCGACGGGTACCGGCAGTCACATTGCTGCGGTCAGTCAAGCCGGCCACGTACTGCAGCCGCAACTCTCGCTGCTTGCCGTACTGCGCGGGCTGATCGCCCTGGCTCTGCTGGTGACTGAGGGTCAGGTTGGCCGATGAGGTGGGCGTCAACCGGTGCGACAAATTCAGCGAGACGTTGTCGGACACGATGCTGGCGGTGTTGATGAAGTCACCGCCCGGCAGCGCGCCACCTTGGATCAACATGCTCACGCTGCGAGACACCGCCAACACCGCGGCACCACGCAGGCCGCGGTAGGCGACCGAGACATTTTGACCCCGCACCACCGTCTCGCCAGACCGCAGAAAGCCGGTGTCGGCGCCGCCGGTCGCTGCCAGCCCGTTGGCCTTCAGGTAGCTGTTGACAAGGTCGGTTCGTTTGACCGGATCCGGCTCGATGGCGGCGAACTGCGTGTAGTACAGGTCGAACGTGGCCCCCCGCCCGCCAGTGCTGATGCCATTGCCGGACAGGTTCAAGCTGCGGTTGTCGCTGATGGTCCAGGTCGTCAGCGCCGTGCGGTGTTCAAACCGAAACGCATGGGCCCGGCCGAAGAACCGCTCATCTAATTGCGCGACCAGCTTGGTGCGCGGCGATGGCGCCCAGGTGAGGCCGATGCCGTAGGTTCGGTACGTTGGGTACTGCGCCTGCTCGACACTGGCCAGATTCGTCGCTTCTGCCCCGGCCGAGACCTTGACCAACAGATCGAGGGCATCGATCTTTCGGTTGAGCGTGCCGGTCAGGTGTTTGTCAACTGAGCGGCGGCCTGTGGCGAAATCCGACTGCGTGGCGGTGAAGGCGATGTCCCAGCCGATCACGCCGGGCGACGACGGCCCCAGGTGCACAGACGCAGTGCTGCTGGATGAATCTCCTGCTCGGGTGCCGCTGGCATCGCTGATCGTATAGCCCAACCCAGCCGAGTACTTGACTGCCGGCCCCAGCGGCCCGGTGAACCTGGGCGTGATGCTCAGCGTTCGAAATTCAGTGACGTTGGGGGATGGCAGGCCGCTCAGGCCCGGCTGCGCACCAAACGCTGACGCGGCGGTCTGACCTATCGAGGCACTGACGCCGACAAATGCCCGCCGGTCAATCAGCTCGGTGTCGAAACTGGCGTTCAACACATTCGAAATGGAATTGCGACCGGCGTCACGGGCATAGAAGTTGCCGGTGCCGCTGTAGTTGAGAAAGCCCCGCAATAGGCCGGAACGACTGCCTATCGAAACGCCAAGCGTGACTTGCGTGATCGCATCGGACCGCGGGTTGGTCGCCGACAAGTCGACGTTGCTGGACAAGGTCTCGGTCACCGAAACGGTAGGCATCAGCCTGAACCCCGTGCCTGACTGGGCGCAGGCCAAGGGCGTCCACCCGAGGGCGGCCGTCAGCGCAAGCACCAAGCCGGTGAGGACCGGCGCCGCCCCGCGCGACGCCGTCAAGCACTGGCTGCGTGCGGCCGAACGCTCAGCGGGTCGCAGTCGCATGGGCATCAGCTGGCTTGGACGATGCTTCCTCGCTGGTGGCGCCACCATAGCCGTAGCCTTCACCATAGCCATAACCGTAGCCATAACCGTAGCCATAGGCGCCCTGAGACTCGGTCCGCGCCTTGTTCAATAGCAACAGGCGGATCGGGCAGGATTCAATCGTCGACAAGGCATGCTGCACATCGGCCTGCAGCGTCTTGCCAGCCTGCACCACCAACACCACTTGCCCCATCTGAGACGCGAGCACCCGCGACTCGGTGGTCAGCAGCAGCGGCGGCGAATCGAAGATGATGATGCGGTCGGGGTAACGCATCGCGATGTCGTTGAGCAATTGGCGCATCGCGTCACTGGCCAGCAATTCGGTCGCCTTCGGGTGCGGGCGCCCGCTGGGCAGCAGGGTGAGCTTGTCGATGTTGGTCCGCATCAACACATCGCTCATCTCGGCCTTGCCCTCCAGCAGGTCGAGCAGGCCGGGGGCCTCGGCAATGCCCAGCTTCTTGAGCAGCGAGGGCCGTGCCACGTCGGCGTCGACCAGCATCACGCTGTGGTCCAGTTCGGCCGCGATGCTCATCGCCAGGTTGATCGAGGTGAAGCTCTTGCCCTCGCCCGGCATCGCGCTGGTCATCATGATCAAGTTGCCATGATTGACCTTGGTCACGCCCTTGCCGATGGCATTGGCGATCAGCGGGCGTTTGATCACCCGATACTGGTCCGCGGTATGGGTACGCGGCGCTCGGGGTACCAGGTAGCCCGCCTTCGCAAGCGCGTCAAGATCGAGTTCGACGACCTGGGACTGCGAAGTCACGGCCAGTGGCGGGATCTCCGAAGGCGATGACCGGGGTTCTGGAGACCCGCTGGTCGGCTGCGTCGATGTCAACGCCCTGTCGCCTTCGCCGCCCCCGACCTCGGGAACGGCGATGCCGGCTTCACGGATCTGGGCCAGCCTTAGGGCTGCCTGTTCAATCAAGCTGCTCATCGTCTTTAACCCAACTGCCGTGCAGCAAGAATAGATAAGGTGACCATCGCCACCACAAAGGACGCAAACAAGCCGCCCGTGCCAGCGTAGAACCGCAGTCGGCCGACCCGCTCGCGCTTTCGCTCATCGTCAGTCAGGATCATCGAGACCACGCCCAGCAGTGGCAGCCCGGTCTTGGCGCGCAGCTGCTGACCATCGTCATACACCGGCCGCAACTGGCTGGCAGCAAAGGAGACGAACAAGCCTGCAATGACCGCAGCCAGGATCGCACCAGCCAACAGCAGCATTCGATTTGGAGAAACCGGCTTGGGCGACACCCGCGGCGGATCGATCAGGCGAAAGTCGACC
>JAYVDE010000473.1:0-4116 GCA_043749575.1 Burkholderiaceae bacterium
TAAACAGAATACTGGTAACATCTTCTTCAATCAGTTCACCGTTTAAGAAAAAAGCCGTCCGATCTGAGACCCGCGAAGCTTGATGCATATTATGCGTTACAATCATGATGGTGTATTTGTTTTTCAAATCAGCAATCAACTCTTCAATCTTCATAGTAGAAATAGGATCGAGCGCTGAGGTCGGTTCATCCATTAACAATATCTCCGGTTCCACCGCCAATAGACGGGCAATACAGAGACGTTGTTGCTGCCCACCTGATAATGTTGAACACCGGCTGCGCCACGGTGCCCGCTGGTGAACCGCCCAGCCACGACCCCTGGGAGCGCATGAACCGCCAGGTGTTCGAGTTCAACGAGGTGATTGACCGGGTCGCCGTCAAGCCGGTGGCCCTGCTCTACCAGGCCGTGGTGCCGTCGATGGTGCGCAGCGGTGTGCGCAACTTCTTTGGCAACCTCGGCGACTACTGGACCGCGGCCAACCTGATGCTGCAGGCCAAGCCCCGGCAATCGCTGGAGATGGGCATGCGGGCCGGTGTCAACACGGTGTTCGGCCTGGGTGGCCTGCTCGACCCGGCCGACGAGCTGGGGCTGGAGCGCTTCACCGTCGAAGATTTCGGCCAGACGCTGGGCTATTGGGGCCTGAAGAGTGGCCCCTACCTGGTGCTGCCCTTCCTGGGGCCCAACACCTTGCGCGACACCGTGGGCTTGCTGCTCGAATCCCGGGATTCGAGCATCAGCCACGTCTGGAAGGCGCCGCGCGACCGCAACACCGCGACGTTGCTGAACCTGCTGAACATCCGGGTCGACCTGCTCAACGCCGGCCGCGTGCTTGACCAGATCGCACTCGACAAGTACGTGCTGCTGCGGGACGCCTACCTGGCCCGCCGCAAGAGCCAGTTGTACGACGGTGATGTGCCCGACGACGACGATGAGACGACCCCTGCGCCGGCGCCATACGAGGCACGCCTGCGTGCGAGACCCTGAAATGATTGACCAGTGCCGGCTGTGGCGGTGAACCGCGAGCGGCTCTGGCGCGTTGAACAGCCGGCAGCCGCTGCGGCCGACCTGAAAGGACCCTGACATGCAACGACGTTCCCTGATCCGCACCCTGGCCACCACCTGGGCCATCGGCAGCTGCCTGCTGGCGGCGCCGGCCCTGCGTGCCGAAGTGCTGACGGCCGATGCCTTCGTCAAGCAGGTGTCGACCGAGGTGATCGAGGCGGTCAAGGCCGACAAGGCGATCCAGGCCGGCGACGTGGGCCGCATCCGCGCGCTGGTCGACGCCAAGGTGATGCCGCATGTCAACTTCCAGCGCATGACGGCCAGCTCAGTCGGCCCGTTGTGGCGCGGTGCCACGGCCGACCAGCAAAAGCGCATGCTGGTCGAGTTCCAGACGCTGATGGTCAACACCTATTCGGGCGCGCTGACGCAGGTCAAGGACCAGGCGGTGGTCGTCAAGCCGCTGCGCCCAGGTGCCGCCGATTCGGGCGAACTGGTGGTGCGCACCGAGGTCCGCGGCAAGGGCGACCCGTTGCAGCTGGATTACCGGGTCGAGAAAGCCGGCGACGGTTGGAAGATCTACGACGTCAACGTCGGTGGCTTCTGGCTGGTGGAGGCTTACAAAGGCCAGTTCGCCAAAGACCTTGGCAACGGCGGCCTCGACGCGCTGATCAACGCGCTGTCGAGCAAAAACAAGTCGCTGGCCTCGGCCAAGAACTGACCGACAAGCGATGAGCGCCCCCAACCCGAGCCGGGCCGCAGCCGGGCCGCCGCAAGCAAGGCCCGACCCGCCCGGCGGGTTGATCGCCGTGCCTGGCGAGCGGGGTGTGCTGGTGATCGCCTTGCCCGAGCGCGTGACGATGAGCGAGGCCAAGGCCACGCTGGCGCGGCTGCAGCCGCTGCTGGCCGCCGCCGACGAGCCGGTGATCGACGCCTCGGCGCTGCAAGAACTGGACAGCGCCGCGGTGGCCCTGCTGCTGGATTGCCAGCGCCAGGCTCAGGCACGCGGCAAGACGCTGCGGGTGACGGGCGCGCCGGCCAAGCTCAGCCAGCTGGCACAACTCTATGGCGTGGCGCTGCTGCTAGGTCTCTGACCCGCCGACAGCAGCGGGGCGTCAGCCGCCGTGTCTCACGCGGGATCGGGCGTCGGCGCCGCATACCGCTTGGCCCGCAGGTTGCGCTTGATCTCCTGCATCATCGGCCGCAGCCCCGGGCCCAGGCGCAGCGCCACGCCGGTGGTCAGGATGTCGATGATCAACAGGTGCAGCAGCCGCGAGACCATCGGGCTGTAGCGGTCGAAGTCCTCGGGGTGGTCGGCGGCCAGCAGCAACTGGTGGTGGCTCAACGCCAGCTGGGCCAGCGGTGAGCCGCTGGCGGTGATGACGATCACCGTGGCGCCCTTGCGGCGGGCGATGTCGGCGGCGGCTATCAGGTCGCGGCTGCGGCCCGAGTTGCTGATGACCACTGCGCAGTCACCCGGCCCCAGCATGGTGGCGCTCATCACCTGCACATGGCCGTCGCTGCAGGCGATGGTGTTGACACCCAGCCTGAAGAACTTGTGTTGCGCGTCCTGCGCCACGATGCCGGAATTGCCGACGCCGTAGAACTCGATGCGTTTGTGCGCCCTGCCGGCGGCGGCCAGCGCGGTGATCGCCTGGTCGAAGGCGTGGCCGGTGGCGCTGTTGCGGTACTTCAGCATCGCCGCCACGGCGTTGTCGATCACCTTGACGATCAGGTCACCGGGCTTGTCGTCCTCGTCGACCGAGCGGTGCACAAACGGCACACCCTCGTTGACCGTGCCGGCCAACTTCAGCTTGAAGTCGGCCAGCCCGTCGTAGCCCACGCTGCGGCAGAAGCGCACCACGGTGGGCTTGCTGACCTGCGAGCGGTCGGCCAGTGCGGTGATCGGCAGCGTGGCAAAACTGCGCGGGTCGGCCAGCAGCAGCTTGGCTACCCGCTGTTCGGCGGGTGGCAGCGCCGGGATTGACGCGCGGATGCGGTCAAGCATGACGACAGCCCGCGCCGGAGGACGTGCAGGTCGCCCCGGGCCGCCGCGCCGGGCCGCCATCAGCCAGAGGCCGATGGCCTTTGGCAGGCGACCGCCAGTCCGCAGGGACTGTCGGTGTCCGGCCGCAGCCCCAAGCAAGGCCCGATCCCCTTGGGGGATCGACACGTGACCCCACGGGGCGAGAGGCCCCACTCACTGTTCTTCGTCCCAGGTGCAGCCGTCACGCGCCACCATCGCACTGGACGCCGGCGGGCCCCAGGTGCCGGCGGCGTAGGTTCGTGGCCCGTTGGGGTCGGCGGCCCAGGCCTGCAGGATGGGCTCGACCCAGCGCCAGGCTTGTTCTTGTTCGTCGCTGCGCACAAACAGGTTCAGCCGGCCGGCGATGACGTCCATCAGCAGGCGCTCGTAGGCGCCCACGCGTTCGCTCTCGAAGGCCTTGTCGAAGTCCAGATCCAGGCTCACCGGCGCCAGCAGTTCACCCTGCGCACTGCCGCCCGAGCCGCCCTTGGCGGCCAGCAGGTGCAGCTCCAGCCCGTCCTCGGGTTGCAGCTTGATCACCAGCTTGTTGGCCCGCGCCGAGCCCGGAAAGATCGGGTGCGGCACCTCGCGGAAATTGATGACGATTTGCGCATGCCGCCCGGCCAGCCGCTTGCCGGTGCGCAGGTAGAACGGCACGCCCGCCCAGCGCCAGTTTTGCACCTCGGTGCGCAGCGCCACGAAGGTCTCGCAGTGGCTGCCCGGTGGCACCTTCACTTCGTCGAGGTAGCCCGGCACGGCCTGGCCTTCGATGGTGCCGGCCTTGTACTGGCCGCGCACCACGTCACGCGCCACGCTCTCGGGCGTGAAGGGCTTCAGCGAGCGCAGCACCTTCAGCTTCTCGTCGCGGATGGCGTCGGCATCATTGGTCGACGGCGGCTCCATCGCGATCATCGTCAGCAGCTGCAACGCGTGGTTCTGCACCATGTCGCGCAGCGCACCGGTGGCGTCGTAGTAGTCACCACGGGTGCCCACGCCCAGGCCCTCGGCCAGCGTGATCTGGATGTTGGCGATGCTCTCGCGCCGCCACAGCGGCTCGAACAGCGCGTTGCCAAAGCGCAGCGCCATCAGGT
>JAYVDE010000474.1:0-4114 GCA_043749575.1 Burkholderiaceae bacterium
GCCGTGCGGGCTGGTCAGGGCTTGCGTGACCAGGCGCTCCAGGTCGGGCTCCAGCGCGATCACGTCGAGCTCTTTTCACCGGGCCGTAGATCTGCTGCACGATCACCGGCGACAGGTGGACGCGGATGCGGCGGGCCAGCTCGCCGGGGTCGGTCACGGTGGCGGCAAACTCGGCGATGCACTCGATGATCGAGCGCATGTCGCGGATGTGCACACCTTCGTCGAGCAGCAGCTGCAAGATTTTTTGCAATGTGGCGATGCCGACCATTTTGGGAATCACATCCTCGATGAGCTTGGGGGCCTGCTTGGTGACGTGCTCGACGAGCTGCTGGGTTTCCACCCGGCCCAGCAGGCGGGCTGCGTTCACTTGCATCAAGTGTGAAAGATGGGTTGCCACCACGGTCGCGCAATCAACGACCGTAAACCCGTTCATCTGGGCCATTTCGCGCTGCCGCTCCTCGATCCAGGTGGCGGGCAGGCCGAAGGCCGGGTCGGTGGTCACGGTGCCGGGCAGTTTCACCGTCGCGCCACCGGGGTTGATGGCCAGCAACATGCCCGGGAAGGCCTCGCCCTCACCGACCACCGCGCCCCGCAGCAGCACGCGGTAGGCGCTGGGCTTCAACTCCAGGTTGTCGCGGATGTGCACCGCCGGCGGCAGAAAACCCACCTCTTGCGCGAACTTCTTGCGCACCCCCTTGATGCGGCTGAGCAGGTCGCCGGCGCGGCTCTTGTCGACCAGCGCGATCAGCCGGTAACCGACCTCCAGACCCAGCGTGTCGACCGGCTGCAGGTCGTCCCAGCTGGCTTCGGCATTCGCCGGTTGGGCGTCCGGTGGCGGCGCGGGCGGTGCGGCCAAGGCCTGCTCGGCGCGCCGGCGGGTCCACCAGGCCAGCGTGCCTAGGGCGACGGCGATCAGGCCGAACACGAAGTGCGGCATGCCCGGGATCAGCCCCAGCAAACCGACGATGCCCGCGGTCATGCCCAGCGCCTTGGCGCTGCCGAAGACCTGGCTGCCGATCTGGCTGCCGATGTTCTCTTCCTTGCCGACCCGCGAGACCACCATCGCCGCGGCCACCGAGATCAGCAGGCCGGGGATCTGCGCCACCAGCGCGTCGCCGACCGCCAGCAGCACGTAGCGCTCGGCGGCGTCGCCGGCGCTCATCGAATGGCTGACCACGCCGATGATGAAACCGCCGACGATGTTGATGAACAAGATCAGCATGCCGGCGATGGCGTCGCCGCGCACGAACTTGCTGGCGCCGTCCATCGAGCCGAAAAACTCGGCCTCGTTGCCCACTTCCAGCCGACGGCGCTTGGCCTCTTTTTCGTCGATCAGGCCGGCGTTCAAGTCAGCGTCGATCGCCATCTGCTTGCCGGGCATGGCGTCGAGGGTGAAGCGCGCACCGACCTCGGCGATCCGTTCAGCACCCTTGGTGACGACGATGAAGTTGATGACCACCAGGATCGCAAAAACGATCAGGCCGACCGCGAAGTTGCCGCCGACCAGAAAGTGGCCGAAGCTCTCGATCACCTTGCCGGCCGCCGCCGCGCCGGTGTGGCCTTCGAGCAGCACCACCCGGGTCGAGGCGACGTTCAGGCTCAGCCGCAGCAGCGTGGTCACCAGCAGCACGGCGGGAAAGGCGGCGAAGTCGAGCGGGCGCACCATCTGCGAGGCGACCATCATCACCATCAGCGCCAGCGCGATGTTGAAGGTGAACAGCACGTCCAGCACAAAGGGCGGCAGCGGCAGCACCATCATCGCCAGCACCATGACGATGAACACCGGCGCGCCCAGCGACTTGAGCAGCGCGCTGCCCAAACCCAGCTGGGCGGCGGCACGGGTCACACGCGGCCCGCCGATCAGGGCTTGCAGCGGTGCGAGAAGTTGCGTGATCAAGGGGTTCATGGATCAGGCCGGTGGCTTGTCGTTCGGGGCGCGCTTGTCGGCCTGCGCCGGAGCGTCGGTGTCGGTGTCGTGGTCGTTGTCGCCGGCACCCGCCGCCGCGGCTTCCGCGGTCTGCGGGTCCAGGTCGACCGGCACCGCGATTGGCGGCAGCTCGTTGGGCATGCTGCCGCGCCCGGCCATCGCCGCACGCAGCTGGTAGACATAGGCCAGCACCTGGGCCACAGCGGAGAACAGCCGGGCCGGAATCTCGCGGTCGACCTCGCCGTGGGTGTAGAGCGCACGCGCCAGCGGCGGCGCCTGCAGCACCGGCACCTTGTGCTCGCGGGCGAGGTCGCGGATCTTCAGCGCCATCAGGTCGGCGCCCTTGGCAACGATGCGCGGGGCGGCCATCTGGCCCTCGTCGTACTTCAGCGCCACCGCATAGTGGCTGGGGTTCATGACCACTAGGTCGGCGGTGGGCACCGCGGCCAGCATGCGTTTCTTGGCCATCTCGCGCATGCGGGCCTTGATGCGGCCCTTGGCCTCGGCGTTGCCCTCGGACTCTTTGTGCTCTTGCTTGACTTCCTGGTGGCTCATCTTCAGCCGCTTGGCCAGCATCAGGCGCTGCAGCGGCACGTCGATGGCGGCAAACACCACCAGCAGGATCATCAGCAGCGCCAGCCCGCCCACCAGCGTGCGCCCGGTGTGGGCCAGCGCCACCGGCAGCGCCATCTTCAGCGCATCGTGAAAATCGGTCAGGTGGCTGGCCAGCCAGCTGGCACCGATCAGGCCCAGCAGCAGCGCCAGCAAGCTGGCCTTGGCCAGATCGCCCAGGTGCTGGCCCGAGACCATGCGGCCCAAGCCCGTCAGCGGGTTCAGCTTGCCGAAATTCGGCAGCAGCGGTTTGAGGGTGAAGTTCCAGCCGCCCGAGGCCAGGCTGGCGCCCAGTGCCAGCGCCAGGCTGGCCGCGCCCAGCGGCAGCAACACCATCATCCAGGCCCAGGCCAGCTCGCCCAGCCGGCTGGTCATGGCGTCGTCGCGGGCCAGCATGCGGGCATCGAAGCGCAGGCCGGTGACCAACAAGCGATGCAGCCAGTCGCCCAGCATCGGCACCACCGCGGCCAGCAAGGCGCCGCCACCGCCGACCACCAGCAAGTGCGCCAGATCACGCGAACGCGCCACCTGGCCGTCCTCGCGGGCCTTGCGGATCTTCTTCTCTGAGGCGGGTAGGTTGCGGTCCTGTGCGTCGGCCATGGCGAGGGGCACGGGCAGGAAGTGCCCGAGCCCGGCCATGGTGCCCCGCCGGCGCGGCCCGTTGCGGGCGGATAAGCCGCGTCAAACGCCCTGTTATCGGCTGCAAGCGGCGGCGCTTGAGCGGCAAGCTGTCAGGGAACGCAAAAAAAAGCGGGCCAAGGCACGCCTGATCGATTGCCGGCTCAAGTTTTCAGAGCGGGGGACCGATATGCCGACGAGGAACGCGCCGAAGGTGTCGTTCATGTCCCGTACATGGCAGCGGAAGTCCGTCACTGCCCGCACCAGAGATTGCTGCAAACACTTGCGCCGAAGGATCCGAGACCATGGCCTCCATCATCACCAACCTCACCACCGACCAGATCGTCGGTCTATCGACCGCGACGATTGCGCAACTCGGCACCGCAGATTGGGCGGCGTTTGATGCCGGCAAGATCTTGGCCCTCACGCCATCCCAGATCGCCGTCATTTCCACCGCCGGCATTGCATCGCTGTCGACCGCGCAGATCAACGCGTTTGAGAGCAGTGACTTCGGTGTGCTGAGCAGTGCGCAGGTCAGGGCCCTGACGTCGGCAAACATCGCAGCGCTGGATTCCGCCGACTTCGCTGCCATGGGATCCACGCAAATCAGCGCACTCACCACCGCCCAAGTCCGCGCCATCGAGACCGTCGACCTGGCCACCCTGGGCACCCACCAGTTGGCCGCCTTCGGATCGGCGCAGATCCAGTCGCTGAGCACCACCCAGCTCGACGCCCTGAGCTCCGCCCAGCTTCAGGGCCTGGCCTCGGCCCAGATCCGTGCACTCTCCACAGCCCAGATCGCCGCGCTGAGCACCGACGACCTCAACACCCTCAGCTCGGACCAGTTCACCCAGCTCGGCTCGGCCCAGGTCGCCGCGCTGACCACCGCCCAGGTCGCCAACCTCGAATCCGCCGACCTCGCCGCATTCGGCTCGGCCCAGATCCGCGCGATCTCCA
>JAYVDE010000475.1:0-10863 GCA_043749575.1 Burkholderiaceae bacterium
GTCTGCGGCGTTGCAAATCCTCGCCATAGCTGGGCTATGGCTGTGGTTTGCGCCTTGCAGCCCAGCCCAAACCAGGGCGCCCACACTCGCGAGGACTTGCTCAGCATTGCCTTAGCGCGTGCTCGCGGGCTGCGCCGGGACAGCGCCAGTGGTCTGCGGCAACATCAGCCCCTGGCGCCAACGGCACCCGCTCCCAACCGGGCGTTTCTCTGTCACACCTACCCCCGTGCAGCCAACATGAGTGCCTTGTCCGACGCGCTGGACCCCGCCCTACACGTCAAGCCGTACATCCACGACAGCTCGAGCTGCAAGGCCCTGCACTTCTCCATCAGTGAAGTGCAGAGCCGCATGGATCCGCAGGATCCTTGGGCGCTGGTGCTGCAGTACACCCGCACGATGATGGGGTTTTTGCTGCTGCACCACAGGCCACGGCGGATCGCGATGGTCGGCCTGGGCGGTGGCGCGCTGGCCAAGTTCTGTCACCGCTACCTGCCGGACGCGCAGATCGAGGTGGTCGAGATCAACCCCCATGTCATTGCACTGCGCAACGAGTTCCAGGTGCCGGCCGACAGTGCGCGCTTTACCGTCCTACACGACGACGGCGCCCGCTTCGTGCGCGACCGTGCAACGCCATGCGACGTGCTGATCGTCGACGGCTTCACCAGCGACGGCATGCCGTCGCGCTTGTGCTCGCAACGCTTCTACGACGATTGCCAGGCGCTGCTGCAGGCTGGCGGCGTGATGGTGGTCAACCTGCATTTTGGTCACCGCCAATACAGCCGCCACCTCGACCGCATCCAGCGCAGCTTCGATGGCGAAGTGCTGGTGGTCGACGACGGCGGCCTCAGCAACAGCATTGTCTTCGCCTGCAAGGGCCCGGCGCTGGACAAGGCCGCCACTGGCGCGGTACGCCGACCCAAAGCGCTGGACCGCAGCGCGGCCGACGCCTTGCTGGGTGCGTTTACGCTTGTCATCCGGGCGTTGAAAGTCCGCCGCAACGAGTGAGCCGGCGAGGCCTTTGCCGTGTGCGCCAAGGCACCGACACCGCGCAGGCTTTGTAAGATGTGTCTGCCGCCCTTGGCAAGCCCTTTCCAGCCACCACGAGGAACCCATGCAAGTCTTGCTCCACTCTGACCCGAATACCGATGGTGGCCACCTGATGGCCGAGCACTTGGCAAGCGTCGTCAAAGAGGCGATGAGCCGCTTTGGTGAGCGCGTCACCCGAGTCGAGGCGCACTTGTCGGACGCCAACAGCCAGTCGAAAACAGGCAACAAAGACATCCACTGCACGCTAGAGGCCAGGCTGGTGGGTCTCGAACCCATTGTGGTCAAGGAGCACGCTGACAACGCTCACCAGGCCATCGATGGAGCCGTGCGCAAGCTCAAACGGGCGGTCGGCACCGAGATTGCGAAGCACGATGACCGCAGCCAGAGAGCACGGTCCGAAGCGCCCGCCGCTGCCGACGACGCTGACGACGTCGACGCCGCCGCCGATGCGGCAAGTTGACACAAGATTGACGCCGCATTGCAGCAACGCGTGATGGCGGCAACGCTTTGTGGCGGTAAAGCGTGATGGCAGCGCTCGTGTCGCAACCGCCGGGTTGTGTGCATTTGCCGCAGGTGCCAACGCCAGAGCGGCCACCGCCGACCGCATGAACGTGACGAACGTGTAGCGCCGTGGCCGACACAACACACGGCGCCCGTATCACCGGCCCAGTGAGCTACTTGGCAGAGGGCGGGCTACAGCACCACATCCCGCTCGGCCCTTGCCTGGTCGAGCGCGGGGGGCGGCCAGTCTGTCGACATCGTCTGGGGCGAGCAGGGCCAACGCTCAGCCAAGTTGCCCCTTGAAGCGCTGACGGCCGCCCAGGCCATCGGGAACTTGCTGCTGCTCGACTGAAATGCCGCGCTTCACCTCGCTGATGAAGCCGGGCTGCACCGGCCCAGCATCAGCCCCGTTGCAGAGAAGCCGGGCGGCTGACCCGGCCGACCCAGTGCCTGATCGATGGGCCGGATAAGCCGGCCAGGCCAGCCCCTGGATCATTGCCGGCAAGTCGATCACTGTGCTGCAGCCCAGGCTCGCATTGGCGGCCGGCCCGGGCGAACCCCGGACCAGGCCACGCGCTGGGCTCGCCGCTTGTTGCGGCTGATTCGAGAAATCCGTTTACAACTATCGTTGCATCGGACCACACAAAGAAGAACGGGCTAGCAGCCGAAGCTTCTAACCCGTTGTTTTTACTTGTGTTTTGGGGTGGCTGATGGGGCTCGAACCCACGACAACAGGAATCACAATCCTGGACTCTACCAACTGAGCTACAGCCACCGCAGAGCCTCTTAGTATAGCACTGCAGCCGGGCGCCAGTCCCTGAAACGCGCCTCTGGCCGGTGCCGGAAGCTCAGGGTCGTGCTGCCGATGCAGCCTTGGCGGCGGCAGCTGCGGCGCCCTTCTTCTCGACCTTGTAGCGGCTGGCCAGCGCCTGGTAGTAGGCCTCGGCCTCGGCCCGAGCCCAAGCCTGGGCGTACTGGGTTTGCAGCGCTTGGCCTTCTTCGGGCTTCAGTTCGCTGGCCAGCACGCGGTCGATGCGCGCCACCAGGTAACCCTGGTTGGGCAGCGCGACGCCGACCACCGCGGGCAGCTTGTCGGCGTTGGCAGCCAGCACGGCTTCCAGCGCCTCGCGCGAAAAGCCCACAGGTTGGGTCCGCGAGACCACGGCCGGACCGGTCAGCGTGCCGCTGGACGCGTCGGCCTTCAACTGGGCCAGCCGGGCTTCGCCCTCCTTGCGGGCAAGGGCCTCGGCCTGGCTGACGACCAGGCGCTGGCGCACGGCGTCGCGCACCTCGACCAATGGCAGCGTGCGCGCCGGCTGGTACTGCGCCACCCGGGCGGCAGCCAGCTGGTTCGGCCCCGTTTCTACCGCATCGGTGTTGCGCTTGTTCTTGACGGTCTCGTTGCCAAACACCGCTTCCAGCAGCTTGGCCGAGGCCAGCGCACCGCTGGTACCGGGCAGCGGGTTGCGCTGCACCGTGGCCGTGCGCTTCTCAAGCTTGAGCTTGTCGATCACCGGCTGCAGGCTGTCGGACTGCTCGTAGACGGTGTTGGTGAACTGCTCAGCGGCCTCGGCCCAGCGCTTGGTGGCCAGTTGCTGGCGCACTTCGTCTTCAATGGCCGCACGCACCGCCTCGAACGGCTTCTTGTCGCCGCCACGCACGGCCTCGAGCTGGATCACGTGGTAGCCGAAATCGGACTCGACGACGCTGCTGATCTCACCGAGCTTCATCGCGAACGCGGCGTCCTCGAAGGGCTTGACCATCGCACCCCGGCCGAAGTAGTCGAGATCACCACCTTGCGCGGCCGAGCCAGGGTCGTCGGAGTTTTTCTTCGCCAAGTCGGCAAAGCCCGCTGGGTTCTTGCGCGCATCGGCCAGCAAGGCCTCGGCGCGGGCCTTGGCCTTTTGCCGGATATCGGGCGCCGCGGCCTTGTCGGCCTTGATCAGGATGTGGCGCGCGCGGCGCTCCTCGGCTGCGGTGTAGCGGCTGGCGTTTTCGGCGTAGTACTTCTTCAGGTCGTCCTCGGGCACCGCGATGCCCTTTTTCAACACCGCCAGATCGAGCACCACGTAGTCGATGGTGGCCTGCTCAGGGGCGCGAAAGTCGGCTTCGTGGGACTGGTAGAAGGCTGCGATGTCGGCGTCGGTGGGGCTGACCTTGGCCGCGTAATCCTTGGCGTCGAAGCGTGTGTAGTGCAGTTCGCGGCGCTGCAGAAAGGCGTCGATCGCCTGGGCGACCGGCGCCTTGGCCGCCAGCACCGTGCCGGTGATGCCACCCTGCACTTGCTGCACCGCCAAGTCCTGGCGCAGCCGGGCCTCGAAGCCGGGCAGGCTCATGCCTTGGGCGGCGAGCAGATCTTTGTTGATGGTGTTGTCGGCGTTGCGCAACATCGCAAATTGCGGATCGCTGACAAACAGGCGCTGCATGCGCTCATTCGACACCACCAAGTGCAGCTTGTCGGCCGCGGTCAGCAGCACACGCTGGCGCACCAGCGAGTCCAAGGTCTCGGCACGCGCTGCAGGCGAGTCGAGCAGCTTGATATCGACGTTGGGCATTTGCTGGCGCACCCGCTGGACCTGCTCCTGGTGGCTGGCGTCCCACTCGGCCTGGGTGATGGGCTGGCCGGCCACCTTGGCCACGGTCAGGTTGGCACCGTCGGAGAAGCTGGAATAGCCCTGGATGCCGAACACCACGAACGACGGCAGGATCAGGATCAGCAGCAGAAACTGCAGCAGTCGGGTGTGGGTGCGGACGAATTCGAACATGGTGACAGGCTCTGGGTGGGCGTGCGGAAGAAAGCGGTGAGCACGGCGTGCGGATCGGGCGTGCGGGCAAGGTTGTTGCTAGGAACGGGCAGGTCGGGCTGGACGGGCAGGTCGGGCACGGCGCGTTGTCACCGCGCGCGGGGCGGTCGCGAGCTGCAAAAAAGGCGAACCGAAGTTCGCCTTTTTTATAACCAACGCCGGTGCGCCCGTACACGACGCTGGATTCTAAGGCGACCGGCCCGCCCCGATGGCCGACGGCTCGGTACAGGCTGCGGTGGTGGGTGCTGAGGGGCTCGAACCCCCGACCTACGCCGTGTAAAGGCGACGCTCTACCAACTGAGCTAAGCACCCGCAGCCTTCATAGCCTGGCCGCAACCGCGGCCGGCCTATTACCCTGGCCGGACCCGTGGCCGGCCAATGGCAGCTTCAATTCAACGCGTCTTTCAGGCCCTTGCCGGCGCGAAACTTCGGCACCTTGGCGGCCTTGATCTTGATGGCCGCGCCGGTGCGCGGGTTGCGGCCGGCACGCGCCGCACGCTTGGTGACGGCAAAGGTGCCGAAGCCGACGATGGAGACACTGCCGTTTTTCTTGAGCGTGGTCTTGACACCGTCAATCAGCGCCTCCAGGGCCCGCGTGGCCGCAGCCTTGGAAATGTCGGCCTGTGTGGCAATGTGTTCGATCAACTCGGCTTTGTTCACGAAGGTACCCCCTCAAAGGTGTCTCGCTGGCGCGTCGCGGGGGCTTTTGCCGCGCTGCTGAAGGTCTTGTTGTGGGCACCCGGTAAACCAGGCACGCTCGCTTTGATTACAGCGGCAGCCCCGGGCAGTGTCAAGCGCGAAGGGCGGATTCTAGGTGCAATCGACAGCCCCAATCACGCGGCCCTGGCACGGCTTCGGGCAGGCCAGAGCAGGCCAGTACAGGCAAATGCGGACCCCTGCGGGCGCGGCAAAACGCTCAAGCATCGCCCCGCAGCACCAGCCCGACAGCCACCGCGCACAACGCCATGCCAGCCCAGCCGCTGGCGGCCATGCGTTCGCCGAACAAGCCCCAGGCCAGCAGCGCGGTGCAAGGCGGCACCAGGTAGAACACGCTGGTGACACGGGTGGCCGCGCCACGCTGGATCAGCAACATCAACAGCGAACTGCCGCCCAGCGACAGCGCCAGCACCGACCAGGCCAGCGCCACCAGCAGGTCGAGGTGCCAGTGCACCGTGCCGGCTTCGAGCAGCGCCAGCGGCGCGGTCACCAGCAGCGCGGCGGCAATTTGCACGAAGTTGGCGCTGCGCACGTCACCCGGCCGCACATGGCGCTTCTGGTAGAGCGTACCGACGGTGATCGAGGCCAGCGCGCCCAACGACAGCGCCGCATTGAACGCGGTCACTTCGCCCAGGCCGACCTTGGGCCAGACCACCAGCGCCAAGCCGGCCAGGCCCAGCAACAGGCCGAGCCATTGCATCGGCGCCACGCGGTGCTGGCCTCGGCCGCTGACCCACAGCGCGGTCAGCAGCGGCTGCAAGCCGACGATCAAGGCCACCGTGCCCGCCGGGATGCCGGCGCGCACCGCAGCCCACACGCCGCCCAGGTAGCCCGCGTGCATCAACACGCCGCTTGCGGCCAGGTGGCCCCACTGCGCCGGGCCGCGCGGCCAGGCCACGCCGGCGAGGCGGATCCACAGCCCGAAGGCCAGCAGCGAAAAGGCGTAACGCCAGGACAGGAAAGTCAGCGGCGGTGCGTGCGGCATGGCCAGCCGTGCGACCACGAAACCAGTGCTCCACACCGCGACGAAGACCCAGGGCATCGCCGCCAGCAAGGCCCGCTGGCGAGTCGCACCGTCACCGCCCGCGGCCGTCAAAACGACGCGGTCAGCGCGCCTTGGCCCGAATCTCGGGCACGGCGCGCTTCAGGTAATAAATCATCGACCAGATCGTCAACACGGTGGCCACGACGATCAGCACCGTGCCCCACAAGCGGGTGTCCATGACGCCGAACAGCACGCCGTCGTACAGCAGGAAGGGGATGGCCGTCATCTGGGTGGCGGTCTTCAGCTTGCCCAGCATGTGCACCGCCACGCTGCGCGAAGCGCCGATCTGCGCCATCCATTCGCGCAACGACGAGATGGCGATCTCGCGGCCGATGATCACCAGCGCCACCAGCACGTCGACCCGGTCGAGCTTGACCAGCACCAGCAGCGCCGCGCAGACCAGGATCTTGTCGGCCACCGGGTCGAGAAAAGCGCCAAAGGCCGAGGTTTGGTTGAGCCTGCGGGCCAGCCAGCCGTCGAGCCAATCGGTGGCCGCGGAGACCACGAACATCACGGTGGCGACCAGGTTGCGCGAGGCGGCGTCGAGCGGCAGGTAGAACACGCCGACGATCAACGGAATCGAAACGATACGGGCCCAGGTGAGGATCGTTGGCAAGGTCAGGAACATGGCCACGCATTGTGCAGGACAGGCGACCGCCCTCCGCTGGCCGCCGCCAGCTCAGGCGTCCAGCGACCGGGGCTTGAACCGCCGCTGCCCGTCGAACAGAAAGGTCTCGGTGAAGGCCCAGGGCCGCGACAAGTGCAAGACCGGGGCAAACGGCGCCGCGCGCCGCACCGCAGCCATCGCCAGCTGCACCGTGTCGAGCGCCTGGCTCGGCTGGCGCAGCACCTGGATGCCGCGCACGCTGCCGTCGCCGTTGAGCTCGATCTCCAGCACGGGAATGGCCAGCAGCGGCTCGGGCACCGGGCCGCTGTAAGTGGCTTGCGGGTTGGCGGCGACGATGCGTTCGGCCGCCCGCAGGCGGTAGTCGTCCCATTGGCGCGTGGCGTCAGGCGGCGGCTGTGCGGTGCCACCCGGCAGCTGTGCAGCAGCGGCAGACACTGCAGCAGTCGCTGTGACCGGCGCGACGCCCTGCACTGCGGCCGGCCGCCGCAACAAGGCCTTCAGGCGATCAACGAAGCGCACGGTAGATTTCCTCGGCCAGGTCGTGCGAGATGCCGTCGACGCCGCACAGCTCGTCTACGCTAGCCGCCGCCACGCCGCGAATACCGCCAAAACGCTGCAGCAGCCGGGCGCGCTTTTTGGGGCCGACGCCGGCGATGTCTTCGAGCTTGCTGCCGCCGGTGCGCACGCTGGCGCGTTTGGCGCGCATGCCGGTGATGGCGAAGCGGTGGGCCTCGTCGCGGATCTGCGCCACCAGCATCAGCGCGGCCGAGTCGTGGCCCAGCCAGACCTTGTCGCGGCCGTCGGCAAACACCAGCTCCTCCAACCCGACCTTGCGGCCCTCGCCCTTTTCGACACCGACGATCAGCGACAAGTCCAGCCCCAGCGATTCGAAGACCTGACGCGCCATGCTGACCTGGCCGCGGCCGCCGTCGACCAGCACCAGGTCGGGCAGGCGCAGGGCCTTGGGCAGCACCTTGCTGGCCGCACCGGGCGAGCCGTCGGCCGCCAGTTCACCGGATTTCAAGGCCGCGGCGCGGGCCTCGGCCACCTTGGCATAGCGGCGGGTCAGCACCTGGCGCATGGCGGCGTAGTCGTCGCCGCCGGTGATGCCGTCGATGTTGTAGCGGCGGTAGTCGGCCGGGCGCATCGCGTGCTGCTCGTAGACCACGCAGCTGGCCTGCGTGGCCTCGCCGGCGGTGTGGCTGATGTCGAAACACTCGACCCGCAGTGCGTCCAGGTCAGCGACTGTCAGGTCCAGCGCCTCGACCAGTGCGCGGGTGCGTTCACGCTGGCTGCCTTCTTCGGACAGCAGCCGAGCCAGCGCGATCTGCGCGCCCTTCTCGGCCATCTCCAGCCAGGTGCGGCGCTGCTCGCGCGGCTGGTGCTGGGCGTTGATCTTGGTGCCGGTCTGCTCGCTCAACGCGGCCAGCAGATCGGCCGACACCGCGTGGCTCAGCACCAGCGCCGGTGGCGGCGCCACGCTCAGGTAGTGCTGGGCGATGAAGGCCTCCAGCACCTGCTGCGCCAACGCCCGCCCCCAAGGCCGGCGCGGCGTGGCGTGCGCCTCTGCGGCGGGATGCAAGTCGTCTGGGGGCGGCCCTGCGTCAGCGGGTTCGGCCGGCTCGGCACGGTCGTCAGTCAGGTCGTCGGCACGGTCGTCGGCACGGTCGTCGGACAGTGCTCCGGCGGCCTCGGCCGACAGCGCGGCGGCGTCCTCGACATGGCTCGGGAAGTACGCCCGGTCGCCCAGGTGGCGGCCACCCCGCACCATCGCCAGGTTGACGCAAGCCCGGCCGCCCTGCACCCGCACGGCCAGCACGTCGACATCGCGGTCGCGCGAAGACAGGCTGCTTTCTTCCATGCTCTGCTGGTGCAGCACGCGCGACAGCGCGCTGATCTGGTTGCGCACCTCGGCGGCGCGCTCGAACTCCAGCGCGTCGGAGTAGGCCATCATCTGGGTCTGCAAGCTGCCGATCACCTCGTCGGTGGCACCCAGCAAGAAGCGCTCGGCATTCGACACATCGCGCCCGTAATCGGCTGGCGAGATCAGGCCGACACAGGGCGCCGAGCAGCGGCGGATCTGGTACAGCAGACAAGGCCGCGAGCGGTTGGCATACACCGTGTCCTCGCAGGTGCGCAGCTTGAAGGCCTTCTGCAGCAGCAGGATCGTCTCCTTGACCGCCCAGGCGCTAGGGTAGGGGCCGAAATAAGTGTGCTTGCGATCGATCGCGCCGCGGTAGTAGGCGATGCGCGGTAACGGGTGGCGCTGCAGCTTGAGGTAGGGGTAGCTCTTGTCGTCGCGAAACAAGATGTTGAACCGCGGGTTCAGCGCCTTGATCAGGTTGTTTTCCAGCAGCAGCGCCTCGGCCTCGGTGCGCACCACGGTGGTTTCCAGCCGCGCGATGCGGCCGATCATGTGGCCGATGCGGGTGCCGCCATGGTCCTTCTGGAAGTAGCTGGCCACCCGCTTTTTAAGGCTGCGCGCCTTGCCGACGTAGAGCAGGTTGTCCTGGGCGTCGAAGTAGCGGTAGACGCCCGGCAGGCCGGGCAAGGCGGCTACTTCGGCCAGCAGGCGCTCACGGCTGGCGGCGGCAGCGGCTGCGGTGGCAGCGGCGGCACATGCGGCGGCCAGGACATCAACAGGGGCGGGCGATTCTTCGGCGTCGGGCATGGCGGGCTTCACGGCAGTGCGCGATTCTGCCGCCGGCCAGGATGCCCCGCAGTCAGCCTATTCCCCGCACCAATAATCGCCCCCCATGCTCAAGCCCCCCTGGGATCTCTTCTGCCGGGTGATCGACAACCTGGGCGATGCCGGCGTCTGCTGGCGGTTGGCCGCCGCGCTGGGCCGGCGCGGCCAGCCGGTGCGCTTGTGGATCGACACACCGGCGCCGCTGGCCTGGATGGCGCCGCAGGGCGCACCCGGTGTCACGGTCGTGCCTTGGACCGAGCCGCCGCCCGAGCTCGAACCCGGCACGGTGGTGGTCGAGGCCTTTGGCTGCGACCCGCCGTCCGCGTTCATTGCCCGCATGGCCCGCTGCGCGCCAACGCCGGTGTGGATCAACCTCGAATACCTCAGCGCCGAGGCCTATGTCGAGCGGTCACACGGTCTGCCCTCGCCGCAGTTCAGCGGCCCCGGCGCCGGGCTGAGCAAGTGGTTTTTCTACCCCGGCTTCACGCCCGCCACCGGCGGTGTGCTGCACGACGACGCCACCGGCACCGAGGCGCAGGCCCGCGCCTGGGCCCACCGGCAAGGCTGGGGCGGGCTAGTCGGTGAACGCAGCGTGGTGCTGTTCTGCTACGACAACCCGGCCCTGCCCGGCCTGCTGCAGGCGCTGGCCGACCGGCCGACCCGGCTGCTGGTGCCGCGCGGCCCGGCGCAGGCGCAATTGCAGGCTTTGCAGCAGGCACGCGCCCTGCCCTCCGCGTTGCGCTGGACGGCCCTGCCCCACCTGAGCCAGCCCGATTTCGACCGTCTGCTGGCCAGCGCAGACTTCAACCTGGTGCGTGGCGAGGATTCGTTCGTGCGGGCCCAGCTGTGCGGCCACAGCCCGTTCCTGTGGCAAATCTACCCGCAGGACGATGGCGCCCACGCCGCCAAGCTGGACGCCTTCGTCGACCGCTACCTGGCAGACGTACCGGCGACAAACGCCGAGGCCGCCACTGCGGTGCGCGCCGCCTTCCGCCGCTTCAACGGCCTGGATGGCACGCCGTGGGCGCTGCCAGCCGCCGACGCGTGGCGGGCATTGCACGGCGCCTGGCGGGCCCGCTTGCGCCAGCAGGACGACCTGTGCAGCCAACTGCTGCACTTTGCCGCCAGCCGCACCGGCGCGGAAGCGGGCTAAAATCGCCGGCTTTGTGCTACGCCGCCGCGCCCTGCGGCCCAGCCTGTCGCCATCTGATGTCAGGGATTGCCGGATTTCCGGCTGCCTGGACTTCGAGCAGCGCGCCATGGGCCAGGGGTCTTGCAGGCCTTGGCCAACACCCCCCTACACGGGCACACACCCCGGAAACACACCCATGAAAACCGCTCAAGAAATCCGCGCCGGCAACGTCATCATGCAGGGCAAGGACCCGTGGGTCGTGTTGAAGACCGAGTACTCGCGCGGCGGCCGCAACTCAGC
>JAYVDE010000476.1:0-10849 GCA_043749575.1 Burkholderiaceae bacterium
CCGGGGCTTGTCGAGGGGCCCAAGCTGCCAGCCGGGCCCGCCGCCGCTGTGGTCGCGGGCACGTTGCCGGCGGTGCGCAAGAGGTCCAGCAGCACCGCCGGTGACAGGCTGCGCACCCGCGAGGCCGCCAGTTCGATGGCCAGTGGCATGCCCTGCAGGTGGTGCACCAGGGCCAGCACGGCGGCGCGGTTGCGGCTGCCCAGGTGGAAGTCGGCCCGCACCGCCCGCGCCCGGTCGATGAACAAGGCCACCGCCGGGTTCAGCGCCGCCTCGTCGTCGGCGCTGTGCAGCGCCGGCAGCGGCAGCGGCGGCAGCAGCAGAGTCTGTTCGCCGTCCAGCCCCAGCGCGCGGCGCGAGGTGACCAGCAGGTGCAGCCCCGGGCAGCGCGCCAGCAGGTCGGCCAACAACGGCGCACCGGCCTCGACCAGTTGCTCGAAGTTGTCCAGCAGCAGCAAGCTGCGGCGGCCGGCCAACAGGGCCTGCAGGCGGTCGGCTGGCGCCACGCCGCGCGGATCCTGGCGCAGCGCCAGCAGCACGGCGTCCAGCAATGCGCCGGGCTGCGCTTGGCCAGTCGCGCCAGCCGCACCAGCCGTGCAGGCCACCAGCGGCACAAAGGCCACCAGGTCGAAGCGCGGGCTCATGGAGTCGGGGTCGCCGGGCAGCCGGTCGGCCGGGTGCGGCGCGGCCACCAGGGCATGCGCTACCTCGACCGCCAGCCGGGTCTTGCCGTGGCCGCCCGGGCCCAGCACGGTGACCAACCGGTGCACCTGCGCCAGCCGTCGCAGCCGCGCCGCCACCGCGTCGGCACCGTGCAAGCGCGTCAGGTAGTGCGGCAGGTTCAAGCTGGTGACCGCGGTGACCACGGTGGCACCGGGGCCGGCGTGGGGGGCGCCGGGTGCGCCCGTGGTGCCGATGGTGTCGGTGGTGGGCCGCGCGCGGGTCGACCAACCGCCGGCACGGGCCTCGGCATGGGCTTCGGCACGATCACCCGGCGCTGGCAGCTGCTCGGCCCGGGCGGCCAGGCGCAGGCGCTCGTCGTGCACCCAGTCGTCATAGAAGCCGGGCAGCAACTCGCCGCGGTAGAGCGCCCGGGCCTGCTCGTGCCGGCCCTCGCGCAGCGCGGTTTCGAAGTCGACCACGTCGCAGGCCACCATGCCGGGGCCCAGGCGCACGGTCTGGCGGTCGGCGCGCAGCACGGCGCTGCCCTCGCCGGGGCCGTCGAGCAGGCTTTTCAGCGTGGACAGCACCTGGCGCAGGCGGTTGCGGCCGACGTCCAGCGCCACGCCGGGCCACAGCAGCTCGACCAGGGCCTCGCGGGCGTGGGCGTTGGCCGGGGCCATCGCCAGCCGGGCCAGCAGTGCGGTGGCTGCCCGGCCGGGCAGGCGCAGCGGCTGGCCGGCGCGGTCGGCCAACACGGTGTCACCCAGCAAACGCAGTTGCCAGCGTGCATCGCGCCCGGCGGTGTCGGCGGCGGAGGGAAGGGTGTCGTTCATGGGCGTAGCCAGTGCACGCTGCAAATGGCAGGAAGCCCTCCTTTGTAACCCGCAGGCCGGCTATCGAATGCCCTGACAAGAGGCCTGTCAGCCCTCGGTCAGAATCCTGCGCATCCCTGGAGAGTGTCCTGATGCAGAAGATCTGGCTGAAGCAATACCCCGACGGGGTTCCGGCGGAGGTCAAGACCGACCTCTACCCCTCGTTGGTGGCCATGATCGACGAGAGCTTGCGCAAGTACCGCGACCAGACCGCCTACAAGTTCATGGGCAGCTCGTTCAGCTTCGGCGCCATCGACGAGGCCTCGCGTGCATTGGCGGCCTGGTTGCAGGCCAGCGGCCTGGCGCGTGGTGATCGCGTCGCCATCATGCTGCCCAACGTGCCGCAGTACCCGGTGGCGGTGGCCGCCATCCTGCGGGCGGGGCTGGTGGTGGTCAACGTCAACCCGCTGTACACCGCGCGCGAGCTGGAGCACCAACTGAAGGATTCGGGCGCCAAGGCGATCATCATCTTGGAGAACTTCGCGGCCACGCTGGCGCAGGTGATCGAGCAGGTGCCCACCCAGACGGTGCTGCTGGCGGCAATGGGCGACATGCTGGGGCTGCTGAAGGGCGCTCTGGTCAACCAGGTGGTGCGGCGGGTCAAGCAGTTGGTGCCGGCGTTCACGCTGCCGGGCTCTGCCCGCACGCTGCGCTTCAACGACGCGCTGGCCCAGGGCCGCCGCAAGACGCTGACCCCCGCCAAGCTGGGCCCCGACGACATCGCCGTGCTGCAGTACACCGGCGGCACCACGGGCGTGAGCAAGGGCGCGGTGCTGTTGCACCGCAATCTGATGGCCAACATCCTGCAGGCCGAAGCTTGGTATCAACCGGCGCTCAAAAACATCCCGGCCGGCGAGCAGATCGTCACCGTCTGCGCCTTGCCGCTTTACCACATCTTCGGCTTCAACACGAACATGATGCTGGGCCTGCGCATGGGTGGCTGCAACCTGCTGATCGCCAACCCGCGTGACTTGCCCGCGCTGCTGAAAGACCTGGCCGCGCAGCCCTTCCACAGTTTTCCGGCGGTCAACACGCTGTTCAATGCGCTGGCCAAGCACGCCGATTTCGACAAGGTCGACTGGAGCCACCTGAAGATCAGCATCGGCGGCGGCATGGCCGTCACCCAGGGCACGGCGCGGCTGTGGCTGGAGAAAACCGGTTGCGCGATCTGCGAAGGCTATGGCCTGACCGAGACCAGCCCGTCGGCCACTTGCAACCCGGTCGACACCACCGCCTACTCGGGCACCATCGGCCTGCCGATGCCCAGCACCGAGCTGGCACTGCTCGACGACGACGGCCACGAGGTGGCACCCGGCCAGCCCGGCGAGATCGCCATTCGCGGCCCGCAAGTGATGGCCGGCTACTGGCAGCGGCCCGATGAAACCGCCAAGGTGATGACCGCCGACGGCTTCTTTCGCACCGGTGATGTCGGCACGGTCGACGAGCGCGGTTACTTCAAAATCGTCGACCGCAAGAAGGACATGATCCTGGTGTCGGGCTTCAACGTGTATCCCAACGAGATCGAGGACGTGTTGTCGCAGCTGCCTGGCGTGCTGGAATGCGCCGCCGTCGGCATCGCCGACGCCAAGGCCGGCGAGGCGGTCAAAGTGGTCATCGTCAAGAAAGACGCCTCGCTGACCGAGGCCGAGGTACGCGCTTTCTGCGAGGTCAACCTCACCGGCTACAAGCGGCCCAAGCTGGTCGAGTTCCGCAACGACCTGCCCAAGTCCACGGTTGGCAAGATCTTGCGTCGTGAACTGCGCGACCTGCCCAAGTGAGCGGGCCGTCTGGCCGCGGATCACCGGCTGGCTTGTCGAACGACGGGCCGGTGGATGGGTCGGTTGACGGGTCGGTTGAGGGGCTGGCCGTGCGCTACAGCAAGACCGACGCCGGCCGCACCGAGATCCGCCAGCGTGCACTGGCGCTGGCGCGGCCCGCGCGCAACCTCTTGCTCATCATCGACGCTGGCCGGCCGGCTGCCGAATGGCTGGGCCTGGTGCAAGGCTGCGACCGCGCCGCGCTGCAGGCGCTGCGCGATGCCGGCCTGGTCGCCGAGGCCGGTCCCGCCGCGCCGGGCGCGCCTGCAGCGGCCGCTGCGCCGGCGGCATGGCCGCTGCGCGCTGCCGCCCCGGCGCCGCCGCGCATGAGCTTGGCCCAGGCGCTGGAACACCGCAGCTACAAGGCGCTGTACGAGCGCATCACCGCCGAGGCGCGGCCGCGGCTGGGCTTGATCAAGGGCTACAAGATGATCCTGGATGTCGAGCGCTGCAGCGGCCCGGCCGAGGTGCGCGCACTGGCGCAGCGTTTTGTCGACCAGCTGCGCGAGTCCGATGGCGATCTTGCCGGCATGGCGCTGGCCCAAGTGCTGATCGCACCTGAGTGACTGCCGCCGCCAGCCGGCTGGGGCACACTGCCAGGCCTTTGCCACCGCCATGCCGCCCCCATGCCGCCCCGTATTCACGTCGACACCCCGCTGAACGCCGGCATGCTGCTGGCGCTGTCGCCCAATGCCGCGCGCCATGTCCAGGTGCTGCGGCTGCAGCCCGGCGCGCCGCTGACGCTGTTTGACGGCCACGCCGGTGAGTGGTCGGCCGAGGTGGTCGAGATGGGCCGCAAGACCGTCACCGCGCAGCTGATCAGCCACCAGCCTATAGAGCGTGAACTGGCCACGCCGGTCACGCTGGCGCTGGGCATGCCGGCCAACGAGCGCATGGACGGCCTGGTCGAGAAGGCCACCGAGCTGGGCGTGGCGGCGCTGCAGCCGCTGGTCTGTGAACGCTCGGTGCTGCGGCTGGCGGGCGAACGCGCCGAACGCAAGGCCGCGCACTGGCAGGCGATCGCGGTGGCGGCCTGCGAGCAGAGCGGGCGCAACCGCGTGCCGCCGGTTGGCCCGGCGATGACGTTTCGCGAATGGCTGGCGAGGCAGGCGGTCGACCCGACCCCGACCACCCGGCTGCTGCTGAGCTTGGATGCCGACGCCCGCGGCCTGATCGACACGCTGACCGCTGTGCGGGTGGGGGTGCTGGCCGGGGCGCCGGCCGGCGGGCCGGTGCAGGTGCTCAGCGGCCCCGAAGGTGGTTTGAGCCCGGCCGAGGCGGCCGCCGCGCGGGCTGCGGGCTTTCTGCCGGTCAACCTGGGCGCGCGTGTGTTGCGCGCCGACACCGCGCCGCTGGCCTTGCTGGCCATCGTGGCCGCCCTGGAGAACCTCACTTGAACCTGCGCCTGCTGTTGCTCACCCTGTGCCAGGGCATGCTGTTGATCAACAACGTCGTCTTCATCGCCGTCAACGGCCTGGTGGGGCTGGCGTTGGCGCCCACCGCCTGGCTGGCCACGCTGCCGATCACCGCCTACGTGGCCGGCGGCGCGCTGGCCACCGGACTGGTGGCGCGCACGCAGCGGCGGTATGGGCGCCAGCGCAGCTTCCAGGTCGGGCTGGTGGTGGCGATGTTCAGCGCCGCGGTCTGCGCCTGGGCGGCGTTGAACCGCCAGTTCTGGTTGCTGACCGCCGCCACGCTGGTGGCCGGTTTCTACAACGCCAACGGCTCGCTGTACCGCTTTGCCGCGGTCGAGTTGGTCAAACCCGAGTTCAAAGAACGGGCCATTTCGTGGGTGCTGGCCGGCGGCATCATCGGCGGTGTGGTCGGGCCCAACCTGGCCAACTGGAGCCGCACCGCGCTGGACGTGCCCTTCGCCGGCGCCTACCTGGCGCTGATCGGCGTGGCCGCGCTGAGCCTGGTGATGATGTCGTTCATCGCCTTTCCGCCACTGCCGGGCCAGGGCAGCACCACGCAGCAGGGCCGGCCCACTGCCGAGATCATCCGTCAGCCGGTGTTCATCATTGCCGCGGCCGGCAGCGCCATCAGCTACGGCGTGATGAACCTGCTGATGGCGGCCACGCCGATCGCGATGGCGCAGTGCAGCCACCCGTTCAGCGCGGCCGCGCTGGTGCTCGAATGGCATGTGCTGGGCATGTTCCTGCCCAGCTTCTTCACCGGCAAGCTGATCAAGCGTTTCGGCGTGTTGCCGATCATGACCACCGGCCTGCTGCTCAACATCGTGTGCGTGGCCTTTGCGCTGACCGGCACCGATGTGATGCACTTCCTGGGCGCGCTGTTGGTGCTGGGCGTGGGCTGGAACTTCCTCTATATCGGCGCCAGCACCCTGGCCACCGATGCCTGGCGGCCCGAGGAAAAGACCCGTGGCCAGGCCGCGCTGGATTTCACCGTCTACTCAACGATGACGCTGACCTCGTTTTCGTCGGGCGCGCTGGTCACCACCGGTGGCTGGACCGCGATGAACCTGGGCACGCTGGCGCCGCTGCTGCTGCTGGGCGCGGCCTTGCTGTGGCTGCGGCGGCTGCGCCAGGCGCCGCAACCGGTGCCAGCGTCGGCCTGAGTCGGCCAGCGCACGCTGCGGTCTTGCCCGGCTGGCGCCGGGTGGCAGGGCGCGGCGGGCTCGTTACCATCCTCGCTTCATGCCCACCACCCGCGCCGCGCCCGCCACGTCCACCGACCCGCTGGATATCCTGAACCAGGTGTTCGGCTATGGCGCCTTCCGCGGTCAGCAGGCGGCCATCGTCGAGCAGATTTGCCGCGGCGGCGATGCGCTGGTGCTGATGCCCACCGGCGGCGGCAAGAGCCTTTGTTACCAGGTGCCGGCCATCGCCCGCCACCGCGCCGGCCAGGGCGTGACGCTGGTCGTCAGCCCGCTGATCGCACTGATGCACGACCAGGTCGGCGCGCTCGACGAAGCCGGCGTGCCCGCCGCCTTCTTGAACAGCACGCTTGACGGCGACGAGGCCCGCCGGATCGAGCGCGACCTGCTGGCCGGCCGGCTGGTGCTGCTGTACGCCGCGCCCGAGCGCATCTTGACGCCGCGCTTCCTGGCCATGCTCGATTCGCTGCACGAGCGTGGCCTGTTCAGCCTGATCGCCATCGACGAGGCCCATTGCGTCAGCCAGTGGGGCCATGATTTTCGCGAAGAGTATCTGGGCCTGTCGCAGTTGCACGAGCGTTTTGCCAGCGTGCCGCGCATCGCGCTGACTGCCACCGCCGACGACCACACCCGCGCCGACATCATCGAACGGCTGGCGCTCGAATCGGCGCAGCTGTTCGTTGCCAGCTTCGACCGGCCCAACATCCGCTACCAGATCGTCGAGAAGGACGAGCCGCGCAAGCAGTTGCTGCGCTTCCTGCTCGACGAGCACGAGGGCGACGCCGGCATCGTCTACTGCCAGAGCCGCAAAAAGGTCGAAGAAACCGCCACCTTCCTGGCCGGCGAGGGCTTCAGCGCGCTGCCCTACCACGCCGGGTTGGATGCCGATGTGCGCCGCCGCCACCAAGACCGTTTTCTGCGCGAAGACGGCATCGTGATGGTCGCCACCATCGCCTTCGGCATGGGCATCGACAAGCCCGACGTGCGCTTTGTCTGCCACCTCGACCTGCCCAAGAACATCGAAGGCTATTACCAGGAGACTGGCCGGGCTGGCCGTGACGGCGCGCCGGCCACCGCCTGGATGGCCTACGGCTTGGCCGACGTGGTCAACCAGCGCCGCATGATCGACGACGGCGAGGCCGCCGAGGACTTCAAACGCCTGCAGCGCGGCAAGCTCGACGCCTTGCTGGCGCTGGCCGAGGCGCACGACTGCCGCCGCATGCGCTTGCTGGCCTACTTTGGCGAGCCGAGCACGGCTTGCGCGCGTTTGCAAAATTCATGCGACAACTGCCTGCAGCCGCCGGCGGTGTGGAATGCCACCGACGCCGCGCGCAAGGCGCTGAGCTGCATCTACCGCTTCCACCAGCAAAGCGGTTATGGCTTCGGCGCCGGCCACCTGATCGACGTGCTGCGCGGCAAGGTGACCGACAAGGTCACCCAACGCGGCCACGAGCGCTTGTCCACCTTCGGCATCGGCGCTGATATCGCCGAGCAGCAATGGCGCGGCGTGCTGCGCCAGCTGATCGCGCTGGGCCATGTCCACAGCGTGGGCGAGTTCAACACCTTGGAACTGACCGACAGCGCGCGCGCCGTGCTGCGCGGCGAGGTGCCGGTGATGCTGCGGGTGCCGGCCGAGGCGCCGCCGCGTGCCCGCAAGGGTTCGCGCAGCAGCGGCGCTAATACCCGCAGCGCCGCTGGCAAACCACCGCCAGTGGCGCTGGACGAGGCCGGCCTGGCGCGTTTTGCCGCGCTGAAGGCCTGGCGCGGCGAGGTCGCCCGCGAGCACAAGCTGCCGCCCTACGTGGTGTTCCATGACGCCGCGTTGGCCGAGATGGCACGCGCGGCGCCCGATTGCCTCGACGCGCTGGCCGGCATCAGCGGCGTGGGCGCGAAGAAGCTGGAGGCCTACGGGCTGGAGATCTTGCGAGTACTGGCTTCAATCTAACGGGCGACTTAGCCATGCCAGTCATCAGGAATACACCCAGCGCAGACGGCTTCAATCACAACCCGAATCTGCCGTACAACCTGCGCGTCGAGGACTTCCGGCTCGCCATGCAAGACATTTACGATTTCTTTTTTGATGTCAATACCAACCTGGTGAACAAGGGGCTGCAGCGCTTTGACGACATGTTGAGGCCGGCCAACCTGTCAGGCATGCTCTCCGACATGTTGACCGCCAGCCTGGCCAAACACAGCAGAATCCTGGTCAGCAATGCCTACCACAATGGTCATCCTGACTTGATCGTCAAAGGCCGGTACGCCAGTGACGCTGTCAAGGCCGGCGAACTTGGAGTGGAGATCAAGACCACTCGAAAACGAGGTGGCGCCGTGGACACCCATGGTGCCCGGGAACAATGGATGTGCGTTTTTGTATACGGGGTGGACAAGTCCACTGAACCCGCATCCGATCGAGCGTCATTGAAGTTCACCGAGGTCTACCTGGGTCAGGTAACGCTTGATGACTTTCGGCGCAATGACCGTGGTGAACTCGGCACCCGAACCGCGACCCTGGATGCTGCCGGCATCGCCAAACTTCGTACGCAATGGCTCTACCGGGATCAACTGCCTTCAACTGTCAGTGCGCGCAACCGGGGCACCGCTTCTCGGGCGAGATTGAAGTAGTCCAGGTCGCGCTCGACGCCCACGCTCTCGTAGCCCAGCGATTCAGCTGCGGCCAGGGTCGAGCCTGAACCGGCAAACGGGTCTAGCACCACGCCTTGTGTCAGCGGCAGCACACCGCGCACGAGCTTGCGCAAAAACGATTGCGGCTTGAGGCTTGGATGGTTGGCAATCTTGCGTTCGGCGGCCCGCGTGGGTGAAGACTCGATGACATCGCCAAAGGGCTTGTCGGCAGAAACGCGCCGGAAGCCACCCGTTCCCCACTTTCGCAGGTTGTCCTGGACCCGCCCTTCCAGCGGCTTGCGAAACAACAGCCAGGGCTCCCACATGGAACGCGGCATCACGCTGACGCCGTTGAACTCGATATGCGCGGCTTTGGGTCGGTCACCGCCACGCATCGTCATCGTCAAACGCACCAGCTCGCCCCGCCGCTCCAAGCCCGCACGCGCCAACGCGCCGGCAACGATGAACGAAAGCAAGGGGTTGCTGGCGACCACCACGTTGGCGCCGGGCACCAGGATTCGGATCAAGTTTCGCGCCCAGCCCAGAAAAAACAGTTCCAGCTTGTCGAGATCGGTGGCGGTGAGCACCGTGAACCGGGGCAGCGGCGCTCTTTGGTTACCGTCAAAACTGGGCGGTATTCGCCAGATGCCGCCTTGACCGCGCCGCAACTTGCCCAGCTCGAGATCTGAATACTCGATCAAACCATAAGGCGGATCGGTCACCACGGCATGGACCGATTGCGCCGGCTGGCGATTCATCCAGGCGATGCAGTCATCAAGGTGCAGCGACGCCTTTTCAAACCGGTGGATGACTCCGGCCGTGCCGATGTCGGTTTGCGCAGGCTGCGCCTCAAATCCACTCAAGCTGTACTGCGCCCGGCTGGTTCGCGCAAAGAGCGTCGGTGTGTTGAGTTGCAGATAGGAACGGATCGAAGACGCAGGCACATCGCCGATGAGTTGTTCAACCTCCGCCGCAATCTCGCTCACCGACGCACCTTGCTGGCGTGCCTCCAGCACCTGAACAATGGCATCACGTACTTCACCCGGCCGTCTGCGCACACTTTGCTTTCATCGTTGATGATGCCAAGTATAGACGTCCTGACGTCAGATTGAGGGCTGTACTGGTGTGGCCCAGCGCATCCGCTTGGCCAGTCAGATCGGCAGCGGCCTGGCGGCTTGGCAGCCGCGTCGCACGGCGCCGGCCACCCGGCGGTGCCGTGCGACCCAGGACAGCATCAAGCCGGGTCGCCGCCCGGCGGCCCGACATCCACCGCCTGCTCGGCCTCCACCGCCACCACCCCGGCCAGCTTGCGCCAGGCCGCTGCCTGGGTGGCACTGCCCTGCACCAACAACACCCCCAGTTCATCCAGGCTGGACTGCAGCTCGCCCCCCACCTGCAACACGGTGCGGCGCACTTCGGCCAGCGGCGGCTGGCCGCTGGTGGTGATGACCCAGGTGTTTGGTTTGCGCATCAGGCTGCTCCTGCGGCCACAGAGGCCGTTGCAAAGATTGTGGCCTGGCGGACGGGCCAAAGGCCCCGTCGGGCCGTCTGGACAGCTAGGACGCGCCGGCGGGGCAGCCCCGTCAAGGCGCCTGCACCAGGCCCCGGCCCACCCGGGCCGCCGGATAGGGCAGCGCCAGGGCGCGTGCCAGCAGCATGCTCCACAGCGCCTGGCCACGCAGTTGCGCACTGGTCTGGGCCCACAGCGCGGCGCAGCCGGCCACATGCGGCGTGGCCATGCTGGTGCCGCTCATGATGGCGTTGAGCTTGGGGCGTGGTGCAGCCGAATACACATCACGGCCCGGCGCGGCAATCTCCACCTTGCCAAAGTTGGAGAAGCTGGACGGCGCCAGGTTGGGGTCCAGTGACGCCACCGACAGGATGGTGGGCGAGTTGGCCGGCGCACCGGTGGCCGCAGCGTCATTGCCGGCCGCTGCAACGATCAGGCAGCCCTTGGCCAGGGCCTGCGTGCCGGCAGCGGTGTAAGCCGCCTGCACCGGGCTTTGTGAGCCCAGTGACATCGAGATCACCGCGCACTGGTTGGCAATCGCCCAGTTCATGCCGGCCAGCACGCTGGCGCTGCTGCCGCTGCCGCTGTTGCTCAGCACCTTGCCGACGTAGATTTGCGTGCCGTAGCCAATGCCGTAACGCGGCCGGGCGCCGGCCGGTGCCTTGGGGCCGCAGGCGGTGCCAATGCAGTGGGTGCCGTGGCCATGCAGGTCTTGTACCGGCTGGCCGACAAAGGTCTGGCTGACGATGAT
>JAYVDE010000477.1:0-25385 GCA_043749575.1 Burkholderiaceae bacterium
CCTGTTTTGGGCGGTCTGCGGCCTTGCAAATCCTCGCCATAGCTGGGCTATGGCTGTGGTTTGCGCCTTGCAGCCCATCCCAAACCAGGGCGCCCACACTCGCGAGGACCTGTTCAGCATTGCCCAAGCGCTGCCGACAGGCACCAGGTCGGTCGTCGTTCCACCTCGGTTGGGCCCGTCGCAACCACCAGCGCTCGCCAGTCGTCAAATTTTGGCGCCAGTCGCCACTGCTTTGGCGGCCTGCGGCGGCGGCAGCGTTCAGCACAGCTGCCAGGGCAGCGGGTCGTAGGCACAGCCGCTGCCCTCGGCGCGGCGCAGTTTGCCGATCGCTGGGAAGGGCAGGTGCACCGCACCGATCAGCAGGTCTTCCTTGACCGCTCGCTCGAACAAGGCCAGCCGCTGGGCACGGGCGTCGTCTTGCCTGAAGTCGAACATCACCGTCAGCTCACGTCACGTCGGGCCGTGCAAACTGCACCGGCGCCACCTGCAGCATGTCGCCCAGCAGCAGCAGCTGGGCCGTGCCCGGGCTCACCAGGTAGCCGCTGTGGCTGGGCGTGTGGCCCACCGCCGGCACCGAGCGGATGCCCGGTGTCAGCTCGGCAGCCAGCGCAGCGGAACCGGGCCACGTGGGCTGCCCGGCACGAAGGGCTGTTCCCGCGCTGTGCCGTGGCCGTCGAGCGGACCGGCCCGGCTGGCCTGTGCAGGATGCCGAATGGCCTGCGCGAAGCGTCGGCGGCCTCGGGGCGCACCGGCGCTCAGCCGCGTTTGACATAGTGGTGCGTCATGCGGTCGGATTCGCCGATCGCCAGGTACTGCTCGCGGTCGGTCTCGCCGTTGGTCAGCGTGGGTGGCAGCGCCCACACGCCCTTGGCGTGGCTTTTGGTGTCGCGCGGGTTGGCGTTGACCTCGCTGCGCTCCACCAGGTCGAAGCCGGCGGCCCTGGCGCGTTCGATCACCAGGTCTTCGGTGACGTAGCCGCTGGTCTTCATCTGCGCCAGCGGCGTGCCGGGCGCGGCGCGGTGCTCTTCGACACCGAAGCTGCCGCCCACCTTCAGCGCCCGCGCAAACGTACGCAGGCTCTGGTCGAGGTGGCCGGCCTCCAGCCAGTTGTGCAGATTGCGGAAGGTCAGCACCGCGTCGGCACCGCCGGGTGGTGCGATGTCGGCCAGTTGGTCGAAGGCCGGCGGCTCGGGCAGGGTGCCCAGCTTGACGCGGTCGTACAGCGCCGGGTTGTTGGCCAGGCGTTCTTCGAAGGCGGCGCGCGACTTGCGCCGGCCGGCGTTGGGGTCGTCGCGAGCGTAGTGCGCCGCGAAAAGCCGGCCGCGCTCACGCAGGTAGGGCGCCAGGATCTCGGTGTACCAGCCGCCGCCGGGGGCCAGCTCGATCACCGCGTGGCTGGGCAACAGGCCGAAAAAGCGCAGGGTTTCCAGCGGCTGGCGCGCCGCATCGCGCCCGCGGTTGGCGGGGCTGCGATGGCCGCCGTTCACCGCGGCGGCCAGGGCGTCGTCGGCAACGGTCTGGGCCTGCAGCGACGCCGTGGCGCAGCCCCAGCCCGCGCCCAACAGGGCGACCACCTGGCGGCGCGACAAGCGGGCGGGCAGCGCCATCGGGGTGATCGGCAGAATCGGGGGAAAGCGGTGCATGGCGGCGTAGACCTCTGGGTGACAGCCCGGCTGGGCGCCAGCGCGGATCATCGCGCAGGCCGGGGCTGGCTTCACGCGCCCCGGCGACAAGCGCGCCCCGCCTGCCCGCAAGAACTGTCCGCAAGAACTGCCCGCAAGAACCGTCCGCAAGATCAGCCGCAAGAACCTGTCGCAAGAACCCGCCCGCCAGGCCAGCCGCATCGCAGACCGCCCCGCCGGCCGCGCGGCTGGCACCCTTTCAGGAGACACGATGAGCAGCCCCGCCGCCAGTCCCGCCGCCCCGCCCAAGGCCCCCGACGCCATCGGCACGCTGGTGTTGAACAACGATGCCTGGCTGGCCCGCCGCCCGCCCGAGGCCATCCTCGAGCCCGAGCTGGCCATCATCGACCCGCACCACCACCTGTGGGACCGCAAGCAGCACCGCTACCTGCTCGACGAACTGCGGGCCGATGTCGGCAACATCGACGGCAGCGGCCACCGCGTGCTGGCCACCGTGTTTGTCGACTGCGTGGCCTTCTACCGTGCCGACGGCCCGCTGGCGCTGCGCCCGGTCGGCGAGACCGAATTCGCCAACGGCGTGGCGGCGATGTGCGCCAGCGGCCAGCTGGGTGAACTGCGGGCCTGTGCCGGCATCGTCGGTTTTGCCGACCTGACCCTGGGCGCGGCGGTGCACGAGGTGCTGAGCGCCCACATCGCCGCGGGCGGTGGTCCGCAAGGCCGCTTCAAGGGCATCCGCCATGCCGGCGGCTGGGACGCCAGCCCAATGATCCGCAACAGCCACACCTTGCCGCCGCAAGGGCTGTATGGCGACGCCGCTTTCCGCGCCGGTTTTGCCCAGTTGGCACCGCTGGGCTTGAGCTTCGAAGCCTGGCAATACCACCCGCAGCTGCCCGAGGTGATCGCCCTGGCGCGGGCCTTCCCCGACACCGCCATCGTCTTGAACCACGTCGGTGGCCCGCTCGGCGTGGGGCCCTACGCCGGCAAGACCGACGAGACCTTCGCCCAGTGGCGGCGCCACATCGCCGAGCTGGCGACCTGCGCCAACGTCAGCGTCAAGCTCGGTGGCCTGGGCATGCGCATCGGCCCGATCGGGCATTTCACGCAGCCCGACCCACCCACCTCGCAGCAGGTGGCCGACGCCTGGCGGCCGTGGATCGCGGCCTGCATCGATGCCTTCGGCCCGGCGCGCAGCATGTTCGAGAGCAACTTCCCGGTCGACAAGACCAGCGCCTCGTATGCGGTGCTGTGGAATGCCTTCAAGCGCCTGGCCGCTGGCGCCAGCGCCGACGAAAAGGCCGACCTGTTCGCCGGCACGGCGCGCCGGGTTTACCGCCTCTGATTGATCGTTTTTGATCGACCGTCGTTGATCGACCGTTTCTGATCCACCGTCGCTGAATCCCACCTCCTCACTTGTCCAGGAACCGTCCATGACCAACGCCACCCCCACCACCGGCCTGCAACTGCGCTCGCTCGTCCAGGCCGACGGCCAGCTGCGGCTGTCGCTCGAAGCCACGCCGGTCCCGGCGTTGCGCGCCGGTGATGTGCTGGTGCGCATCGAAGCTACACCGATCAACCCGTCCGACATCGGCCTGCTGTTCGGCGCGGCCGACCCCAGCAGCTTCGAGGTGAGCGGCACGGCGGCTTCGCCGGTGGCCATCGGCCGCATCCCCGAGCGCGCGATGCCGGCGATGGCCGCGCGGCTGGGCCAGTCGATGGCGGTCGGCAACGAAGGTGCCGGCGTGGTCATCGCCACCGGCGATGCGCCCGCCGCGCAGGCGCTGCTGGGCAAGACCGTGGCGGTGCTGGGTGGCGCGATGTACGCGCAGTACCGGGTCGTCGCCGCGGCGCAGTGCCTGCTGCTGCCCGAGGGCAGCACGCCAGCCGAAGGCGCGTCGTGCTTCGTCAATCCGCTGACCGCGCTGGGCATGACCGAGACCATGAAGCGCGAAGGCCACACCGCGCTGGTGCACACCGCGGCGGCCAGCAACCTGGGCCAGATGCTCAACAGGATCTGCCAGAAAGACGGCATCGCGCTGGTCAACATCGTGCGCAAGCCCGAACAAGAAGCGCTGCTGCGCGGCATCGGTGCGACCTACGTCTGCAACATGAGCGCGGCCACCTTCATGGCCGACCTGACCGACGCGCTGGCCGCCACCGGCGCCACCATCGCCTTCGACGCCACGGGCGGCGGCACGCTGGCCGGGCAGATTCTGGCGGCGATGGAAGCGGCGATCAACCGCAACGCCAAGGAATACAGCCGCTACGGTTCGGCGGTGCACAAACAGGTGTACCTGTACGGCCACCTCGACACCCGCCCGACCGAAATCAACCGCAGCTTCGGCATGGCCTGGGGTGTCGGTGGCTGGCTGCTGACGCCCTTCTTGCAGCAGATCGGCTCGGCCGCCGCGCAGCTGCTGCGCCAGCGTGTCGCCAGTGAACTGACGACCACCTTCGCCAGCCACTACGCCCGCGAACTGTCGCTGGCCGAGGCACTGAGCGCCGAGGCGATTGCCTTCTACGGCGCGCGCAACACCGCCAGCAAGGTGCTCATCAACCCGGCCAAGGGGCTCTGACGCGGGGCCCCGGTTCACCGGGCTGGATCGCCAGGCTGCCCCGTGTGTGCCGGTGATGCATCCGCCGCCCACGCCAGTGCGTATGCTGGGCCATGAGAAACAAATCCTTCCTCGTGGCGGGCGCGCTGCTGGCCGCGGCCGCCGCCGGTCCGGCCAGCGCGCATGACACCTGGTTCCAGCCGCTGCCCGGGCCGGGCGCGCAGCAACTGGCATTAGGCACGGGCAACCAGTTTCCAGTGCAAGAGGTGCCGGTCGGCGCCGCCAGCCTGGTCGGCAGTGGCTGCCGTGGCAGCGACGGCCGCGTCGCGCCGCTGCGCGTGCTGGCCGAGGCGCCCACCGCGCTGCGGCTGCAGGTGCCGAGCGCTGACGCCGTGACCTGCTGGGCCCAGCAGGCCAGCTTCGAGGTCGATTTGCCAGCCGACAAAGTGGCGCTCTACCTGCGCGAGATCAATCCGCCGAGTTGGGTGCGCGGTGAATGGGCGCGACTGCAGGCCGCCGGGCTGCCCTGGAAAGAGCGTTACGCCAAGCACGCGCGGATCGAACTGCGCGGCGCCAGCGGCCCGGCCCAGCCGGTGGCCATGGCGATGGACGTGGTGCTCGACGAGCGCTCGCCCAGGGTCGGCCAGACGCTGAGTTTCCAGCTGCTGCGTGACGGCCAGCCTTTGGCCGACCAGGCCGTCGAGCTGCGCGGTGCGATGAGCCCCCTGGGCATCTGGCGCCGCACCGACGCCGAAGGCCGCGCGCGCATCGACCTTCCGCTGGCGGGCCGCTGGGTGCTGCGCGGCACCGACCTGCGCCGCTCGGCCAGCGCGCACGATCAGTTCGAGAGCCGCTTCTTCAACCTCGCGTTTGAGGTGGCGGGTCGCGAACCCGCGCTCAAATCGGCAGTACCTTGAGGTTGAAGGCCCGTTCGGCCAGCCAGACGGCGGCCACCAAGGCGATCAACAGCGAGCCCGCGACCAGCACGCCGCGGCGGTAGAAGGCGGTGCGCCGGGCGGCAAAAGCCAGCGGCAGAAACACGGCGACGATCACCAGCTGGCCGGCCTCGACCCCGAGGTTGAAGCCGACCAGCGCCAGCACCAGCGCCTCGCGTGGCAGACCCAAGTCTTGCAACACGCTGGCGAAGCCGAAGCCGTGGATCAGGCCGAAGCCAAACGCCACCAGCCAGCGCCGGCCATGCACCAGCGGCCAGACGTTGTTGAGCGCGGCCAGCACCACCGACAGCGCGATCGCCGACTCGACCCAGCGCGACGGTGGCGCCACTAGGCCGAGCGTGGCCAGCGACAGCGTGATCGAGTGCGCCACGGTGAAGGCGGTGACGATGCGCAGCACGTCGACCAAAGCGGTGCGAAAGCGGGCTACCGGCTGCCAGCCCGCCCCGCCGCGCCACCACAACACCGCCGGCAACAGCAGCGAGAGCAGGAACAGGATGTGGTCGTAGCCGACCCAGATGTGGCCGACGCCCTCGCGGCCGTAGTCCAGAAACTGGCGCAGCCGGCTGATGACTTGCAGCTCGAAAGCCTGGTTCGGCGCTTGCGGGCCCAGCACGGCGCTGCGGGTCTGGCCGGCGTAGTCCAGCCGCAGCAGGCCGCGGTGCTGCGGGTCGAGCTCGTTGAACAAGGTGTAGTCCACCGCCAGCGAGCGCGGCGCGTGGCTGCAGCGGGCGCTGAATTCGAGCACGGTGTAGGCGCCGTCGGTGTGCTCGTCGACCAATTGCCGGCCGGCGGTCAAGGTGCACCCTGCGCCGTCGGCGTCCAGCCGCAAGCGCGCCAGCGCGTAGGCGGCGATCTCGGCGTGGCGGCTGCGCAGCTCGCCCCAGGTGATCTGGCCGTCGCCGTCGGCGTCCAGGCCGAGCGCGAAGTCGAGGTCGCGCAAGGCGATATCCCATTGCCCGGCCACCGCCGCGCCGTCAACCGTCAGCGCCAGGTAGCTGTCAGAGGGTTTGTGCGCTTGCGCCGGCAGCAGCGCGCACATCCAGGCCAGCCACAGTAGCCGCCAAAGCGTCCGCCAGCGTGTCCGCAAGCTCGCCCGCCAGGGTGTCCGGGGCGTCTGCAAACCTGCCCGCCACGCCGTCGGCATCACGGCCCGGCCCCGAGCTTGTTGACCAGGTCCTGCAGCACGACGCTTTCAATGCCGCTGCGCGCAAGCCAGGCCCGCACCGGCGCGGCGGCTTCGGGTTGTCGTGCGGCCAGCGCGGCTTCGAGCAGGATGCGGGCATCCGACGGCTCGCGCTGCACGGCGTAGTTCTCGCGCGCCAGTGCCAGCGCACGCGGCGCGTCGCGCAGCAACTGCAGCGCGAACCGCGATTCTTCCTTCTGGTGCACGCTGTCGCCACGCAGGCGCGCGGCGTCAAAGCGCGCCGCCAGCTCGCGTTGCCAGCGGCCCTGCCGCGGATCGGCGCCGGCCTGGGCCGCCAGCGCGAGGCGCAGCAGCAACAGGTCGGACCGCTCGCGGCCCTGCAGCAGCGCCAGCACCTCGGCGGGCCGGCCCAGGTCGAGCAGCAAATCGGCATAGGCGGCCAGCAGGTAGCCGTCGGTGATGCCCAGCGCCAGCGCCTGGCGGTAAGCGGCTTCGGCGGCGGCGTAGCGGCCGCGCCGCTGCTCGATCTCGGCCAGCCTGGTCAGCGCCCACAGGCGCTCGCCGGCATCGGCCTGGCGGTCGGCTTGCAAGGCGGCGCGCAGCGCGTCGGCCGCGGCGGCGGCCTGCCCGGTGGTGGCATCGACCTGCGCGCGGCAGCCCGCGGCAATGGCCGGTGCGGCCTGCGGCGCCAGGGCTTCGCAGGCGCTGCGCGCCAGCGCGTAGTCGCCACGCACCATGGCGATGGCCGCCAGCCAGGCCCAGGCCTCGTCATCGCCTGGGTCGGCCTGGACGGCGGCCCGCAGATCGGCCACCGCCGCGTCGAACTGGTGGTTGAACTGCAGCAAGATGGCGCGCATCACCCGCACCCGCTGCGGCGGATCGGCCAGGCGCCACCACGGCGCCAGCGCGGCCTGGGCGTAGCCGATGTAGCGCGGATCGCCCTCGGCCGCCACCTCGGCGTGGTAGCGGCGGGCCAGCGCAATCGCCAGGTCCAGGTCATTCGGCCGGGCGGCCAGCTGGCGGCGCAGCGTGCTCATCTCGGCCTGGCGCGGGTCGAGCGCGCGTGCCGGCAGGCGTTCCAGCACCTCGGCGTCCGAGCCCGGCAGGCGCGGCACTGCCAGCGCGCTGGCGGCGGCCAGCAGCCAGGGCACGAACAGTTTGAGGGCAAGGATGGGCAGCGTCGGCATCGGGTGGCGCAGGGCCGCCGCAGTATCGCTGCAGGGCGTGCAATGACAGCGGCGCGTCGGCTTGAGCGCCGACGCGTCAACCGCGTCAACCGCGTCAACCAAACGGCGGCTCAGGCGTTGAACCAGGGTCCGCGGGCTTTGCGACCGATTCAAAGGCCACGGCATGACAAACCTTTCACTGACCATGCGGACCGCAGCCGGCATTTCAAGACCGACCCACACTCCGCAAACCACCTCCAAGGCACCCGCATGAACAAGATCCTCTCCACCCTGGTCCTCTCGGCTTTCGCCGCCGTCGCATTCAACGCCAACGCTGCCTCGCACGCTGGCGCTCCGATGAAGGCTGCCAGCGCACCGGCCGCCAAGGCCAGCGCACCGGCCAAGCACAAGAAGGCCGAGTCGCACAAGAAGGAAGCCAAGCCGGCTGCCGCCGCGGCGTCGAAGTAATCCTTCTTCTTCGCATCAAGAAGGCAGGGGCGTTGCCCCTGCCTTTTTTTCGTCCGCGCGCATCGTGTTTGGCCTCGCCGGTGGCGGCGTGACGCGCGCAACAACCCCAACCCCCACGGCCGGCCGGGCGCTGATCAGTCGGCGTCTGCGGTCGCCCGCAACGCTGCCAGCGCGGCGGCTTGGTCGCAGCGTTGCGCCAGTTCGTCGATCAGCCAGCCCAGTGCGCGGCGGTCGATGCGTTGCAGCGCGGCACCACGTTGCGGGTCGTCGGTGGGCAGGAACGAGGCTGCACCGAAGTCACCGAGCAGGCTGGCGCCGGCACCATCGACGCCGATGTTGTGGGCATACAGATCGCCGTGCACCAGGCCCTGGCGGTGCAGGTGGGCCAGGGCCGACACCATCGCGCCGGCAATCGCCTGCGCTTGGGCCGCGCTGAAACGGGCCTCGTCGGCATAGACGTCGCGGCTGCAACTGGCCAGGCTGGGCGGCGCGGCCAGGTTGCGACAGCCGGGCGGGATGCGGCGCATCACCAAGCCCAGGGCCGCGTCGGGGTGGCCGGTCAATCGCCCCTCGACCGCGACGATGTTCGGGTGCACGCCGGCAGCGATGCTGGCGGCCATCTCGCTGCGCGGCAGACCGTCGCTGGTCATCGCGCCCTTGAACAATTTGACGGCCACCGGCTGCGCCGCGCCGTTGGCGGGCTGTCAGGTCGCCGCGTGGATGAAGCCCGACGCGCCCTCGCCCAGCAGGCCCTGCAGCGCCAGTGGCGACCAGGCGATCAGCGGGGCCGCGCCGGCCTGTTCGGCGGCGTGTTCGCGCGCCTCGCTGAACGGGTTGCCGGCATGGGCCAGCCAGGCCAGTCGCGGCAAAGCGAGCAGGCCGTCGGGCAGCGCGTCTTCGGCCCGCTCGAACCGGTTGGCGGCCAGCCGCAGCAGTTCCAGCCGCTGGCAATTGGCGATGCGCGCCGGCAGCCGGTACAGCCGGTTGCCGGCCAGCATCAGCGTTTGCAGCCCGGCGCAGTCGCCCAGCGATTCAGGCAGCTCGGCGATGCGGTTGTCGGTCAGGATCAACCAGCGCAGTAGCGGCGGCAGCGCTTGCGCCGGCACCCGCGCGATCTGCTTGGCCTTGAAGCCGATGGTGTCCAACGCGGCGCAGCGGCCCAGTACCGCCGGCAGTTCGGTGAACCGGTTGTCCTAGCAAAACAGCACGCGCAGCTTTTGCAGGCGGGCGAAGGCGTCGGGCAGGGCGTGAAGCGCATTGCCCGTCAGGTCCAGCACCTGCAGCGTGGCGGCCAGCGTCAAGACCTCGGACGGCAGCTGGTGCAGGCCGCAGTCGCGCAGGTCCAGCCGGCTGGCGCCGGTCAGCCGGCCGGCGCGCAGCTGGGCCAGGGTGTCGGTCGGATGAGGGTCAGGGTCGGGGTCGGCCATGGGCGGGCTCATGCGGACAAAGGCCTGCATTCTCAGCGAGCGACGCTGAGCCAGCGCCGAGCCACGCTGAGCCACGAATTTCGCCGTCTGCCGCTGTTGTCACGCGGGCGCCGCCGCCCCGCGCCGCCAGGCGCTATCGTCGCAGCCATGCCCGAATCGCCGGTCGGCCCTGCCGCCGCTGCCTTGCCCAACCCCAGCCCGAGCTCAGCCGAGCCCGAGGCCGGCCGCCTGAGCGGCCCGCAGCGCCGTGCGTTGGCGGCCACGCTGCTGGCGGTGGCGCTGGCCACGCTGGACACCACCCTCGTCAACACCGCGCTGCCCGGCATCGCGGCGTCGCTGCAGGCCGATCCGGCGTCGACGATCTGGGTCATCAACGCCTACCAGTTGGCGGTGGTGGTCACCTTGCTGCCCTTTGCCGCGCTGGGCGACCGCTGGGGTCCGCGGCCGGTCTATCTGTGCTGGCCGACAGCCTGCACAGCCTGGCCGCCGCGCGAGCTTTGCAAGGCGTGGGCACCAGAACTCCCCGCGCAGGACGCGAATCGCGTGCTTGCGGTGGTGGCAGGTCAAGGCCACGAAGTCGGCGAGGATCTTGGTCCGATCACTGAACGCTGATCGCTGAACGCCGCGCTGCGATATCGCAGCCGAAGTGCCTCGACCAACGCCTTGCGTGTTGTCGTGCTGATGTGCCTCGTCACGTTGCGCTGCTCCCGCCGGACCCTCTGACGGCTAGCAAGTGACGTGAGGCAACAGGTCAGCACGGGCAGAAAATCTGATGAGTCAATGCGCGGCAAGGACCAGGCACGGAAGCAAAAGGTGGCCGCCGAGATCACCGAGAGCATCGTTCGCCACACGGCCACCGACCCCAACGACATCGACGTAATCTTCGAGGACGTGAAGGCCTCCGACTGGGCCGGTGCCGGCAAGCTCGACGGGCCAGCGCCAGATGCCGGCCAGCTGCCGCCAAGGCCGCCGAACAGGGCAGCGCGGGCCGTTGCCGACCCTCAGGACAACGGCGCTCCACGGTGGCCAGCCGGCCCTGGGGACTTGGACGGACGCTTCAACTTGAAGTCGTGCAGCCTGCGGTGGAGCGTGGCCCGAGAGATACCGAGCAGGGCGGCCGCGCCAGACACATTCCATGCCGTGCGGCGCAATGCCTCGGCAACCACGTCCGGATCCAACGCTGCGCCTGGCGCGGGTTGCACGCTGGCTGACAGCCTCGGCGCCACATCCAAGTCAGGATCACCCAGCGGTGGTGGCAGTGACTGCAGGTCGATGGCGGCGTCGTCGCAAACCGCCACTGCAAACCGGGCGACGTGCTGCAGTTCGCGCAGATTGCCGGGCCAGGCATGCCGCGCCAGGGCTCGGTGGGCCGCGACGGTCAGCGTCGGGGCCGGCAAGCCGGCTTCGGCCGCTGCACGCTGAAAGGCTGCCTGCACCAACTCACCGCGGTCGGCCCGCTGCCGCAACGCAGGCAGCAACAGGGTCGCGCCGCTCAAGCGATAGTAGAGGTCCTCGCGAAACCGACCCTCGCGCACCAAGCCCTGGATGTCCCGCAGGCTCGCGGAAATGAGCGCAAAACGAACCCGCACCGGCTCGGCGGCCCCCACCGGAACGAATTCACCTTCCGACAGCACCTGGAGCAGACGCGCCTGCAAGGCAAACGGCATGTCACCGATCTCGTCGAGAAACAGCGTGCCACCGTGGGCCGCCAGCAATCGGCCGGGCGAGCCCTGCTTGGCGGCCCCGGTGAAGGCGCCCGCGCGGTGGCCGAACAACTCGCTCTCGATCAATTCGGCAGGAATGGCCGTGCAGTTGATGGCCACGAAACTGCCGGCCTGATGCGGCCCGGATTCGTGCAGGGCACGCGCGAGTTGTGTCTTGCCACTGCCGCTTTCGCCCTGCAACAGCAGTGGCAGACCACGGGCATGCAGGCGCTGCGCTCGGCTCAGGCGGTCCACCATCACTGGATCACTGCCGACGATCTGCGCGAGTGTCGGTGCGTGCCGCCCAAGCTGGGCACCGGTGGACACCGCACCGCTTGCTGGTTTGGCCGAACCGGCACCGCGAGGCGGCGCCTGGGCCCCCCGACGAACAGGGTCGCTGACCCGTATGTGAACCAGCCCCTGAGGCACCTCGATCGCCGGGGCCTGGTGCTCCAGCAGCCGGTCTACGCTGGAGACTCCGGCCACCGAACTCAACTTGCGCCCAATGAGCTGCGTTGACCCGCTCGCCAACAGACGTTGCGCCAGTGGTGTGGCGTCGATGATGCGCCCGCCATCGTCCAGCGCGACCCGCGCCTCGGCCGCACCGTCGCAGAAGTCGTCATGCCGCGACAGTCGAAGCACACGGGATCTGGCGTGGCGACGGTCGAAATAGACGTTCTCGATGCGGCGCGCCGAACTGGCCACCATTTCGCGAACGACGGCCTGCAATGCGTGGTTGGTGCTTTGCATCGAGGTGACGTTCAGTACGCCCGCCAGTCGCCCGTCGGCCCCGAAGATCGGTGCCACGGTGCAACTCAGCGCGGCCAGCTTGGTCGCGAAGTGCTCGCCCATGACCACCGACAGCGGCTTCTGCTCGCGAAGGCACAGGCCCAGGCCGGTGGTGCCCTGCCGGTCCTCGGTCCAGATCGAGCCCGGCAGCACGCGCAGGTTGCTGCACCGATCAACCGCCGCTGCAGCGCTTCGAAAGTGCACGACAACGCCTTGTGCATCCGACAGCATCACGACCTCCGCGTGGTCGAACAGCCGCTGGTACAGGCGGTCGATCTCGGGGCTGGCGAGCGCGCTGAGTTCTTCCACCGGCGCACGGTGTTCGAGCAGTTCGGCGCGCGTGAGCACGTCGGGATCGACGATGCTATCGGGCTCCAGGCCATGCTCCGTGACACTGCGAACCCAGGACGCTCGCAGCAGGTCGGCGATGTTCGGGCTCGTTGCCTCCCGGCGGCCGTCGAGTGCTGCCATCACGTGGTGCGCGTGAGCGTTCATAGGGGCCCTCCCGTGCCATGTTCGCCAAGTAATCTACCGGCAAACCTGGATCAGCGCCAAGAGGGGGAACCCGTTCAAAACAGCGGCAAGCGCCGGCGCGTCGCTCGCCTCGGTGGCGTTGAAAAGTGTCGCGATCCACCTGCCTGCGACACCCAGGTGTCGCAGCGATCACGTCGTGAGACACCTGAAGGCTTCGCAAGTGGTTGATTCATTTCAATCTGCGGCCCTGGCACGGCATTCGCACTCTCCTTTGCACAGAGGACGGGCAGGCGACCCGTCCGGCACTCAGGAGACAACGGGATGGCTTTCGCTGCAAACGCAGAAGATCTTCAGGGACCGATGCCGCCGGGCTTCCGCGATGCGATGCGCAGGTTGGCATCGTCGGTGATGATCGTGACCAGCCGGGACATGGCGGGTCAACCCCATGGCATGGTGGCCTCGTCGGTCATCCCGGTGTCGATGGATCCACCGTCGATGCTGGTGGCGGTCAATCGCGATGCGGGGCTGCATGCGGTGTTGCTGCGAAGCCGTCGCTTCTGCGTCAACCTGCTGTCCGACCACCAGCACCCTCTGCTGGCACCTTTTTCCCAGACCGCCTTGCGCTCGCAGCGCTTCCGTTCCGACGACTGGTGCCATGCCTGGTCGAGCGACACGGAGCAGTTGCCCTGGCTCCCTGAAGCGTCGGCCGCCATCGACTGCGCCGTGGACCTGGCCACCGAGTACGGCACCCACACCCTGTTCGTCGGTCGCGTGCTGACCGTCCACTGCGCGACCACGGCGAACAGCGACATCGCACCGCTGGTCTGGCTGGCCGGTCAGCGTGCCGCTCTGGCCACGCCGGGGTAACACCGCCGGCCCGCAACTGGCCGCCCCCGTCGATTCACCACACTCGTTCGATCCGTTCCCCCGTCCACGCCGATTGGCGTATCACCCCTGAGGAGACCCCAGATGAAACTAGGCCTGTTTGGCATGCCGCTGCACCCGCCCACCCGCCCGATGGCGGAGAGCTACGAGGAAGACGCCGCCAAGGTGATCCACGCGGACGAGGTCGGCTTCGACGAAGTGTGGGTCGGCGAGCACATGTCGTGCACCACCGAGCCGATCGCCTCGCCGCTGATGTTCCTGGCCTCGCTGATCCATCGGACCAAGCACGTTCGTTTTGGCACCGGCGTGATCGCGTTGCCTAACCACCACCCGGCGATCGTCGCGTCTGAAGTAGCGCAGTTCGACCACCTGAGCCGCGGCCGCCTGATGCTCGGCATCGGCCCGGGCGGTTTGGCCAGCGACATGGAGTTGTTCGATGTGCTGGACGGCCCCTACCGCACCGAACGCATGATGGAGTCGATCGACACCATCCTGAAGCTGTGGAGCCAGGATCCGCCCTACAACATCGACGGCAAGCATTGGAAGATCAAGCTGGCTGACACCGTGATGCCGCAGTTGGGCGTGGGCTACATCCCCAAGCCGCTGCAGCAGCCGCACCCGCCGATCATGATGACCGCGATGTCGCCGTTCTCTGACAGCATGAAGACCGCAGGCCTGCGTGGCTGGGGCCCGATGAGCGCAAACTTCTGCCCCGAGTACATCATCGCCAGCCACTGGAAGAAGTACAAGGAAGGTTGCGAGGAGGCTGGTCGGCCCCTGAGCGGCGAGAACTGGCGTGTGGCCCGCAACATCGTGCTGGCGCGCAGCGACTCGGAAGCACGCGACCGGATGATGGATCCGGCCGGCAGCAACTACTTCTACTTCGAGTACCTCTGGAAGGTGCTGCTGGCGGTGAACTACACGGCCGTGATGAAGGCCAACCCAAAGCAGCCTGACGACCAGGTCACGGTCGAGCAACTGATCGACAGCATGGTGATCTACGGCTCGCCGAAGACGGTGACCGAGAAGCTGCTCAGCTTGCGCGAACGCACCGGGCCGTTCGGCGGCCTGCTGATGGCGATGATGGACGGCTCCGGTGCCAACCGCGCACGCGAGTTCGAGTCCATGACCTTGCTGGCGCGCGAGGTGATGCCCGCGGTGCGCAGCGCACTCGGCCGCTGAGGGCGTGGTGTTCGGCCCCACCCCGCGCCGTCGGGGTGGGGGTCGGCCATAGGCGGGCTGATGCGGACAAAGACCTGCATGCTCGGCGAGCGACGCTGAGCCAAGAATTTCGCCGTCTGCCGCGGTTGTCACGCGGGCGCCGCCGCCCCGCGCCGCCAGGCGCTATGGTCGCAGCCATGCCCGAATCGCCGGTCGGCCCTGCCGCAGCAGCCTTGCCCCACCCCAGCCCGAGCTCAGCCGAGCCCGAACCCGGCCGCCTGAGTGGCCCGCAGCGCCGCGTGCTGGTGGCCACGCTGCTGGCGGTGGCGCTGGCCACGCTGGACACCACCCTCGTCAACACCGCGCTGCCGGCCATCGCCGCGGCGCTGCAGGCCGACCCCGCGTCGGCGATCTGGGTCATCAACGCTTACCAGTTGACGGTGGTGGCCACCCTGCTGCCCTTCGCCGCGCTGGGTGATCGCTGGGGGCCGCGGCCGGTTTTTCTGGGCGGGCTGGCCTTCTTCACGCTGGCCGCGCTGGCCAGCACGCTGGCCAACAGCCTGGCCACGCTGGCCTTCGCGCGCGCCTTGCAGGGGATTGGTGTCAGCGCGCTGATGAGCGTCAACATCGCGCTGATCCGGCTGATCTACCCGGCCTCGCGGCTGGGCCGGGGCCTCGGCCTGAACGCGCTGGTGGTCGGCGTGATGTTCGCCGCCGGGCCCACCGTGGCCTCGCTGGTGCTCAGCGTGGGCCACTGGCGCTGGTTGTTCGCGCTGAACCTGCCGCTGGGCTTGCTGGCCTTCGCCTTCGCGCTGCCCGGCCTGCCGCGCAGCACCGCGCCCGGCCACCGCTTCGACCCGCTGACCGCGTTGCTGACGGCCATCACCTTCGCCGCGCTGATCGGTGCGCTGGGCGCCGGCGCGCAGCGGGCACCGGCCGCGCTGGTGCTGGGGCTGGCGGCGCTGAGTGCGGCAGTTGGCGCGCTGCTGCTGCGGCGCCAGGCCGGCCACCCGGCGCCGATGCTGCCAGTCGACCTGCTGCGCCGGCCGGTGTTCGCGCTGTCGGTGGTCACGGCGGTGGCCTCGTTCGCCACCCAAGGGCTGGCCTTCGTGTCGCTGCCGTTTTTCTTCGAGTCCGTGTTGCACCGCGATGCGGTGCAGACCGGCTTTCTGCTGGCGCCCTGGGCGATGGTGGTGGCGGCGGCCGCGCCGATCGCCGGGCGTTTGTCCGACCGCATCGCGCCGGGCCTGCTGGGCGGGCTGGGGCTGCTGCTGCTGAGTGCCGGCATGGCCTCGCTGGCGCTGCTGCAGGCCGATGCGTCGGTGGCCTCCATCGTCTGGCGGATGGCCTTGTGCGGCGCGGGCTTCGGGCTGTTTCAGTCGCCCAACTTGAAGGCGCTGATGTCGAGCGCACCGCCCGAGCGCAGCGGCGGCGCCAGCGGCATGGTGGCACTGGCCCGCATCAGCGGCCAGGCGCTCGGCGCGGCGCTGGTCGCCTTGTGTTTCGGCGTGGCCGGCAGTCGCGGGCCGGTGTGGGCGCTGGGGCTGGGCGCCGGTTCGGCCCTGCTGGCTGCAGTGGCCAGTGCGGCCCGCTTGCGGGTCGGGCGCTGAGCTGGGGCCGGGGCTGCGGGGTGGCCGTCTGTTTGCTGCCCTGTCGACCTGTCATTCGGCCGTTGGAAACCATGTCCGCAAAACGGCACGCAAGCGCAGGAACGCGGGGTCCGCGCACCGCCTGAGACTGATGCGCGACGTAATCTTTTCGTACAGGGACGCCGATCGAGGCAAGTTGCAGCAGCGAACCAGCGCTTCCATCGCTTCTTTCGGCCGTGCGGGCTTGCCGTGGACGTCAAAGGAGAATCCGCGCGTCTGCAGCCCGCCGTCACGTCCCATGTGCGACCGAAAGTCGGCAGTGATCGCACGAATGCCCAACGCTTCGGGGCGCGCCAACGCCCCACGCAGCGCGAACTGCATGTTCTTGTCTGCCACCAGGATGACCAGATCTTTCATCGGTGGCTCAACTGAGGATGCCGGCGGCAAACAACAGCCCCAGATCAGGCTGGCCGCGGCGCCAGGCCTGCAGCGCCGGATGGTGGTCACCGGCCACGATGTCGGTGGCGCCCGTTTCGTCCTTGGCAAAACACAGCACTTGGCGGGCTTCCAGCAGGTTCAGCGCCACCGGGCTGTGGGTGGCGATCAGCACCTGGCCGCCGTAGATCGACGACAAGGACTGGATCACCGTCTCGATCGCCCGCGGGTGGATGCCATTTTCAGGCTCCTCGATCAGGAACACATCGTCCAAGTCGCTCAGGTAGGCCGGGATCGTCAGGGCCAGCAGACGCAAGCTGCCATCCGAAACCAACCACGAAGGCACCTCGGCACCATTGGCGTAGCGGATCACCAGGTAGCGGTGGCGGTCTTCCTCACGCTCGACGGTGTCGATGTCGACCACGTCTTCCAGCGCCGTTCGCACATGGTCCAGCCAGCCCTGAAACCTTTGCGCGTCGCGCCGCAACTCGGCGATGACCCAAGGCAGGTTGGAGCCGTCCGTCTGGAAGCGCAGCCCCAGGCCGGGCGGGCTGGGTTGGCGAATGGTCTGGCTGTTGAGCACCACGTTTTGCACGCCGGATTCCAGCAGGCTTCGAAACCAGGTGCTGACGGGAAAGCTTTTTTCATCGGCCGGGATGTGTGCCAGCCCACTTTTGGTACGACCCAGCCGGAATGAGGGCGTGTAAGTGGCGGCGCCTTCGGGGTAGAAGTTGTCGTTGCCACCTGGCACCTTCTTCAGCGCAACGCGGAAACCTTTCTTGGAATGGCTCAACACGCTGGGCGAATCCAGCCGAACCGAGGGGAACAAGGCCCGTTGCGTGGGGTCGCCCGCCGTGCCCGCCGTGCGCAACCACAGGGTCTCGTGGTTCAGGCCCAGTTCATTGGTGGCCCGGTCCATGCCGATTTCAAGCTCATAGCGCACCAGGTCGTAGGGCTTTCTGTCGTCGGCCATCCGCGCGCGCACCGCAGGCGGAATAGGGGCCTCCACGGCCAGCTGAAAGGATTCCCCGGCGCCGGGCCCTTGCCAGATCAGCTTCTCGAAGCTGGCGCTGCGTGACAACACGGCCTCGTGCACGTCGCCCCGCTTGCGGATCAGATCGCTGAGCAGACCGATGACATCGAGAAAGGTGGTCTTGCCGCTGGCGTTGGGGCCAACCAGCGCCTGCATCGGCCCCAGCGTCTGATCAACACCCTTCAAACTGCGGAAATGGCGGGTCTGGATGCGCGAGAACATAGTCCGATTGTCAGGGAACCTGCGGAACGCCAATCGTCGCCAGTGCCAGGCGCTTGTCAACAAAGGGGCTGCTGCGCAGCGGTCGCGTGGTCACTGCATTGGCGCGGGCGCCGGTCCTGGGCAAGGATTTCAGACGCCGGGTCAGCGGGCGTTGGGCGCCACCCGCAGCACCTGCCACGCCAACCGGGCCTGCGCCGCCAGCACGCCGGCCGCCACTGCCGGCACCGCCAGGTACAGCCCATCGGCCCGCGGCCACCATTTGCGTGCATACATCGCCAGCAGCAGCGGCGCCATCACCAGGCCGCAGCGGCCGAGCTGGCGTGCACTGCTGCCCAGCACCGCCGAGCCCGCGGCCAAAAACACCGCCGAGGCAACGAACACCAGGGTGAACAAGGTCTCGAAGATCGGCGCGGCGGCGCCGGCCTGCCACGGCCCGGCACGGTAGGGCAGCCAGGCCAGGCAACCCAGCGCCAGCAGCGCCGCCAGCCCGCGCGCGCGGCGGGCGCCGCCGCCGTCGCCGGCTGGCGTGGCGCTGGGCGCGATGAGCGGCAGTACCGCCAGGCACAGCAGGCCGGTGACGGCGTCGATCAGCAGCGTGTTCGGGTAGCCCAGGGCCTCGATCGCAATGCCCTGCCAGGTGGCCGAGTAGGCGATGGCCAGGTTCATCATCGCCATGTAGGCGGTGAACTGGGTCGCCGCCACCGCCGGGTTGGTCACGTCCATGAAGATTGCCGAGCGGGTGCCGTACATCAGCCCCTGGGCCACCGCGTAGAGCAGCGTGGCCAGCCAGATCGCGCTGACCAGTGCGGCCGGCGCCACGCGCTTGGCGGTGCCGCCCAGGCCGGTCGGCATGATCCACTGGTGCTCGGTCAGCACGCCCATCAGGTAGAGCACCGGCAGGCTCATCAGCGCCAGGTAGACAAACAGCGTGCGGCGGCGGCCGAAGCGGTCCGACAGCAGGCCGCCCAGCACCATGCAGCCGGCGCTGATGACCTGGCTCCACAGGCTGAGCCAGGCCACGCTGTCGTCGTCCATGCCGACCTCGACCGCCAGGTTCGATTGCAGCGCCAGCCCCAGGCTCACGGCGCCGGCCGGCAACAGCGCGAAGAACAGCCCGGCAAAAGCGCCGCGGGTGCCCAGGAAGCTGCGGAAGGCGGCCATCGAGAAGTGTTTCATCTCGCGCGCGGCCGAGGCCAGCCCGGCGGCGCGGCGCTCGGCCAGCGGGGTGGCGGGTTCTTGCAGCGGCAGCACGATGAACACCGTCACCAGCGCGATGCAGGCGGCGACGAAGACGAAGCCGCCCTGCAGCCCGACCAGCGGCATCAGGAACAACACGCCGCTGCCGCCCACCGCGGTGCCGATGGCCGCGCCGGCAAACATCACGCCGTTGGCCAGGCCGCGCTCGTCGACATGCAAGGTGTTGACGGCCAGCGCGTCGATCGCCACGTCCTGCATCGCGCCGAAGCTGTTGTGGACCAGCAGCACGCCGGTCAGCAGGCCCAGCTGGGCCGGCAGGTTCAGCCCGGTGCAGGCCAGCAGGGTGACGATCAGCATGATCTGGGTGCCCAGGATCCAGCCGCGCCGGCGGCCCAGGCGCTCAGAGGTGAAGACGTCGATGAACGGCCCGAACGCCCACTTGAAGGCCCAGGGCAGGTAGAAGCTGCCGACGAAGGCACCGATCTCGGCCGGCCCCACGTCTTGCCGGCGCAGCTGGGTGGCCACCGCAGTGGCGGCAAAGCCCAGCGGAATGCCCTCGGTCAGGTAGAGGAAGAAAAAAGCCGTCAGGCGGCCATGCCGGGTGGCCAGCAGGTTGGGCAAGCGCATCGCGCAGTCTCGCAGACCTGTCGCTGTGGCAGCATGATGAAGCTCAGAGCCGGTGCTGGCCGGCAGACCGGCTGGAACACCACGCTGCCGATGCGAGTGGCCGCGCTGAAGCCGAGCCCTGAAGCCGAGCCCTGAGCCTGACCCTGAACCTGAAACTGACCCCAAGCTTGCTGCGATGTTGGTCTTCCGCCCGCTCTTCGATCCGGTGTCCTGCACCTACACCTACCTGCTGGGCGATGCCCGGGCCGGCGAGGCGGTGCTGATCGACCCGGTGTTTGAGCATGCCCGGCGCGACCTGGCGCTGCTGCACGAACTGGGGCTGCGGCTGGTCGCCACGCTCGACACCCATGTGCATGCCGACCACGTGACCGCCGCCTGGCTGCTGCAGCAGCGCAGCGGCAGCGCCATCGCGCTGGCCGCGGCGGCGGGCGCGGTCGGCACCGACTTAGCGCTCCAGCACGGTGACCGGGTGGCGTTCGGCCAACGCGGGCTGACCGTGCGGGCCACACCGGGCCACACCGACGGCTGCCTGAGCTACGTGCTCGACGACCAGAGCCGGGCTTTCACCGGCGATTGCCTGTTGGTGCGCGGCTGCGGCCGCACTGATTTTCAGCAGGGCAGCGCCGCCGCGCTGTACCGCTCGGTGCACGAGCAGCTCTTCTCGCTGCCCGACAGCTGCCTGCTCTACCCCGGCCACGACTACCGCGGCATCACCGTCACCAGCGTGGCCGAGGAGCGGCGCTACAACCCGCGGCTGGGCGGCGACACCAACGCCGCCGACTTCGCCGGCTACATGCTCAACCTGGGGCTGCCGCACCCCAAGCTGATGGCCATGGCCGTGCCGGCCAACCTGCGCTGCGGCCGGCCCGCCGACGGTGTCGCACTGCCCGACGAGCCGGCCTGGGCGCCACTGACCTACACCTTCGGCGGCATCTGGGAGATCGGCCCCGAGGCGCTGCATGAGCGCCTGGCGGCTAGCGGCCGGCCCGCCGTGCAGCTGATCGACGTGCGCGAGCCGGCCGAGTTCAACGATGCGCTGGGCCACCTGCCCGGCGCGCTGCTGCTGCCTTTGTCGACGCTGGACGCGCGGCTGGCCGAGATCGACCGCTCGCGGCCGGTGGTCACGGTCTGCCGGTCGGGCGCGCGCTCGGCGCAGGCCAGCGTGCTGCTGCAGCAGGCCGGCCTGCTGCAAGTGGCCAATCTGGCCGGTGGCTTGCTGCGCTGGCGGGCCGAGGCACTGCCGGTCGAGGGCGGCGCGTCATGAAGCCGGTGGCCGCAAGTGCCGCCCCGGAGCGCTGGCGACTCGATGCCGGCGATGCCGCCGAGGCGGTGCTGAACATCCCGCCCGATGCCGGGCGCGAGCGCCGCTTTGACATCGTTTGCGCGGTCACCGTCATGGGTGACGATGACCTGGCCGGTGCCTGGCACGAGATGACGGTGCTGGCCAACGGCCAGCTGCAGTGGCAGCGGCGCATTGCCAGCAGCAACCCGGGCAGCAGCGACGGGCTGGATGTTCACTTCTGCCGCAGCGTGCCGGTCGGCGAGGGCCTGCGGCTGGTGGTGCGAACACGCAGCCACGGTGTGCGCCGCCACCGGCTGCTGATCTAGGCCGACGAGGCCGACGAGGCCGACTAGGCTGACTGGGCTGACCAGGCTGACCAGGCCGATCTGGCCGATCTGGCCGGTCAGGCCGACATCGCCTGCTGGCTGGCCACCGGCCGCCGCCGGCTGAAATCGACCCGGCGGCTCAAAGCGTGCGCCCGAGCAGCGTGCCGAGGTCGCGCAGAAACTGGTCGAAGTGGATCGGTTTGGTCCAGTAGTCGACAAAGCCGGCGGCCCGTGCAGCCTGCAGGTCGGCCGGCGTGGCATTGGCCGACAGCGCCACGCAGCGGATGTGGGCGGTGCGCGGGTCGGCCTGCAGCGCCCGCAGCACGGCATGGCCGTCGATGTCGGGCAGCAGCATGTCGACCAGGATCAGGTCGGGCTGCAGCGCGCGGGCCCGTTGCACACCGGCCAGGCCGTTGACGGCCACCTCCAATTGCACCGCCGGCCGGTTGGCCAGCAGCTCGCACACCAGCAGCGCATTGACCTCGTTGTCCTCGATGTAGAGCAGCTGTGCCGGCGCCGGCTGCGGCTGGGGCTGCGCGGCGCTTGCTGCAGCCGTTGTGCCGGCGACCGCCGCCGCCGCTGGGTCGCCCGCCAGCCCGTCTGTCGGGCCGTCCGTCAGCCCGCCCGTCAGCCCGTCCACCAGCGCCTTGATCGGCTCGCCGACGGGTGCCGCCGGCAGGCGCACGGCAAACTCGCTGCCCTGGCCCGGCCGGCTGCTGGCCTGCACCGACCCGCCCATCTGCTCGACCAGCACCTTGACGATGGCCAGCCCGATGCCGCTGCCCTCGATGCCCGAGGCCTCTGCGCCCAGCCGGTTGAAGGGCTCGAAGGCATGCGGCAGGCGCTCAGGCACGATGCCCAGCCCGGTGTCGGCGACCCGGATCAACACCGCCTGGCCGTCGGGCACCGCCGACAGCTGGACCTCCCCGCCGGGCCGGTTGTACTTGATGGCGTTGCACAGCAGGTTGAGCAGCACCTGGCGCAAGCGCACCGGGTCGGCCAGCACCAGGCCCGACACCGGGCCGCAGTGCAGGTCGATGCCGGCGGCCCGCGCGTCGGCGGCCACCAGCGGCAGGGTGGCCTCGACGAAGGGCGCCAGCGCCACCGCCTGCCGCGTCATGCGCAACTCGCCGGCCTCGGCGGTGGACAGGTCGAGCACGTCGTCGATCAGTGCCAGCAGGTGGCGGCCGGCCGCGTCGATGTGGGCCAGCCAAGCCGCGTGCTGGTCGACATCGCCCTGGCGCAGCCGCAGCAACTGCGCAAAGCCCAGCACCGCGTTCAGCGGCGTGCGCAGTTCGTGGCTGATGCGCGACATGGCCTGCGACTTGGCCTGGCTTTCGGCCAGCGCCCGCTCGCGCTGGCGCAGCGCCTCGGCGGCCACATGGGCCTCGGTGCTGTCCCAGTTGACGCCGATGCGGCGGTCTTCGCTGCCCCGCTCGTCGTACACCGGCACCGAGTGCGAGGTGATCCAGCGCACCTGGCCGTCGGGCCGCAGCACGCGGAACTCGGTGTGCCAGGGCTCGCCGTCGAGCAGGCGCCCGGCCTGTGCGGCCATCACCGCGCCGCGCTCGTCGGCGTGCAGGCAGGCCGCGATCTCCTCGCGGCTGACCACCCGGGCGGGGGATTCGATGCCGCGCAGGCGGAACATCTGCGCGTCCCAGTGGATCTGCTGGTGGCCACGGTCGGCCTCCCAGGTGCCCAGGCCCACCGCGGTGCGGGTCAAGGTCATGCGCTCGACCGTCTGGCGCAGCTGGCGCAGCACCTGCTGCTGCTCGGTGATGTCGATGGCCACGCCTTCGGCGCGCCGGCCCAGGCCACCGACGCTGTCGTGCGCGAGCTCGCCGCGCAGCAGCAGCCAGCGTGGCGCGCCATCGGACGGCCGCTGGATGCGGAACTCGATCTCCACCGCGCCCGGGCCCGCGGCCGGGCGCGCCTGCCACCAGCTGACCAAGGTGTGGCGCACCCGCGCCCGGTCGTCGGCGTGGACGCAGCGGGTGATCCAGTCGTCCAGCGCCAGCGAGCCGGCCTGCGGGTCCAGGCCCAACAGCGTGTACATGCGGCGGTTCCAGTTCGGCAGCGGGCTGCCGTACTCGGTGGACCACAGGCCGATGCGCGCGGCTTCGGTGGCGGCCTCCAGCCGGCGGTTGGACTCGTGGGCCTTGGCGTCCTGCTCGACCCGCTCGGTCACGTCCAGCAGCACGCCGATGAAGCCCAGCGGTGCGCCGTCAGGGCTACGCTGCAGCGCCCGGCGCAGCAGCACGTGTTTCCAGCCGCCACCGGGCTTGGGGTAACGCATGGCCATGTCGCTGGGCAGGCCGGTGCGCAGCGTCGCGGCCAGCGAGGCCGCGGCCTGCGGCCGGTCATCGGGATGGATGCGCGCCCGCGCGTCGGTCAGCGCCACGCCGCGTTCGTCATAGGGCACGCCGATGATCTCGCGGCCGCGGGCGTCGAACAGCACGCGCTCGCTGCCCAGGGCCTGCCGCCAGAGCCCGATGTGGCCCAGCGCCAGGGCGGCGTCCAGCTCGGTGCGCAACTGCTCGGCCCGGTTGGCCTGCTCGTAGACCTCGGTGTCGTCGGTGTTGGTGCCCAGTGTCCGCAGCGGCCAGCCGGGGTCGATACGCTGGCGCAGCGCGGCCCATTCGCCCAGCGGCTCGGCCCGCACCAGCTGCAGGCCGGCTTCGGTCGGCGCGCCCGCCTGCAAGCGCCAGGGTGCCGCGCTGCTGTCACCGCCCGGGCTCGCGGTGCCCGCCGGCAGCTGCCACTCGACAGGTTCGCCGGCCATCAGGCGCCGGGCATCGGCCGGGCCCAGCCAGGGATCCATCCGCTGCAACGGCGCGGCGCTGGGCGCCAGCAGCGCGGCAAAGCGGGCGTTGCACCACTGCACAACGCCCTGCGCGTCGATCGCGGCCAAGGCCACGGCGTCGTGGTGCAAGGCCTGTTGCAGCGCCGCGGCCATGGTGGCGTCCAGCGGAGGCGGTGTGGTCGGCAAGGGTCTGGCCTGCGGCTGGGGCGGTGGGTGGACACGCGTGGGTGGCGCGTGGCTGGCGCATGGGTGGCGCACGGGTGGCGCGGCTTGGCGGTTGATTATTCGCCGGTTTGCAGCGGCGGCGCTGCGCCGTCGCTTCGCCGTCGCCGGTTGCCGGTTGCCGGTCGCCGGTCGCCGGTCGAGGGTCGGCCGCGAAGCGATGGTGCGGGGCTGGTGCGGCGGCTGGTGCGGGGCTGGAGCGACAGGTTGGTGCGACAGATTGGTGCGCCGCGGGCCGGGATGCAGCGTCGCCCGCCGCAGTTTGCCGCTGCAGTGCACCCAGGCGGTGCGGCGGCCGAGTGGGCCGGCCCACCGTCCGGGCGCCGGGTGGCTGGCCCGCCGCTTGCTTGTATACCGACCAGAACACCAGGCGGCCCGGAGTCGCCGGGAACCCTTTCAACCCACCGGCCGATGCCGGTTGCACCCGCAGGAGTGAGCAGCGATGACACAAAGCCAATGGAACCGTCGTGACTGGGTCAAGGGCGTGGGCGCGCTGGCGGCCGCCGGTGCGGCGCCGCTGGCTTGGGCGCAGAAGCCGATCTCGGTGGGCTTTATCTACGTCGGCCCGCGCGACGACTACGGCTACAACCAGGCCCACGCTGAAAACGTGGCGCTGGTCAAGAAGATGCCTGGCATCAAGGTGGTCGAGGAAGAGAACGTGCCCGAGACCAACGCGGTGCAGAAAACCATGCAGGGCATGATCGCGCAGGACGGCGCGACGCTGCTGGTCCCGACCTCGTACGGCTACTTCGACCCGCACCTGCTGGCGGTGGCGGCCAAGAACCCCAAGGTGCGCTTCGCCCACTGCGGCGGCCTGTGGACCAAGGGCAAACACCCCGACAACAGCGGCAGCTTCTTCGGCTACATCGACGAAGGCCAGTACCTCAACGGCGTGGTCGCCGGCCATGCCAGCAAGAGCAAGAAGCTCGGTTTTGTCGCCGCCAAGCCGATCCCGCAGGTGCTGCGCAACATCAACGCCTTCACGCTGGGCGCGCAATCGGTCGACCCGAAAATCACCACCACCGTGATCTTCACCGGCGACTGGAGCATGCCGGTCAAAGAAGCCGAAGCCACCAACAGCCTGGCCGACCAGGGCATCGACGTCTTCACGATGCATGTCGACGGGCCCAAGGTGATCGTCGAAACCGCCGCCAAGCGCGGCAAGTGGGTCTGCGGTTACCACGCTAGCCAAGCCAAGCTGGCGCCCAATGCCTACCTGACCGGCGCCGAGTGGAACTGGTTGACCGCCTACAAGCAGATCATCGACGCGGCGCAGACCGG
>JAYVDE010000478.1:0-4099 GCA_043749575.1 Burkholderiaceae bacterium
GTGCCGTACCGGGTGCGGGGCGACGTCATCGAGGTGCTGCGGGTGTTCCACACCTCGCGCCGCTTACCCGATCGCGGGTGATGTCGGGCCGGCGTTGCAGCATCTGCCGGCGCCTTCATCTGCACCAGCATCCGCGCCAAGGCAGGGCAGCGTGATCTGATCGACCAGGCGGCCAACCGCCTGGGCCGCAGCCGCTCTGACTTCATGCTCGAAGCGGCCTGCAGGCAGGCCGAAGACGTGCTGCTAGCCCAGACTTACTTCGCGCTCGACGCGAAGAGCTTCGCCGCCTTCCAGGCCATGCTCGACCAGCCGCCAGAGCCCACCGACCGCCTGCGCCGCACCCTCAAGGCCCGCGCGCCCTGGGACACCGCCGCAGCCACGGGCCAAGCCACCGGCCAACCGGTGAAGTGACGGCGTCGATGCTGTCGGCGCCGCAAGTGCTGGCCGACCATCACTTACTTGCTGACTTCGACAGCGGCGCGCCCTTGCTGGACGACTGGCTGAAACGCCGCGCGGCCAAGAACCAAGCCAACGGTTCATCCCGCACCTACGTCGTGTGTGAGGGCGCCACCGTGATCGGCTACTACTGCTTAGCCGCTGGCGCCATCGGCCAAGCCGAGGCGCCATCCACCCTGAAGCGCAACCGGCCCGACCCGGTCCCCGTGCTCGTCCTCGGCCGCCTGGCCATCCACCAGAACCACCACCAGAAGGGCATCGGCACAGCGCTGCTCAACAACGCCATCCGGCGCGCGATCCAGGCCGCCGACATCGCTGGTGTCACCGCGCTGCTGGTGCATGCCATCTCGGAACAAGCCCGCCGCTTCTACCTCTCACGCGGCTTCATCGAATCGCCGCTCAAGCCCATGACCCTGTGCCTGATGTTGGCCACCGTCGATCAGGCCTTGCGTGAGCCATAGCCGCCAGCTCAAACAAGCAGCCTCGACCCGGTTTGGTCTGCCTCGCCATCTTGTCGGCCATAGGCTTGACTGATGGACTGGGCAGCAGCAATCCCGATCCGATCAGTTCGGTCGCACTGCTTTTGCTGCGAACGCCATGGCGCGGGGCCTGCTGCAGTCAGGCCGAAGCCGCAACGCGACTGTGGGTCAGATCACCATGGCCGATCAGCAGACCGTCGATCGAGATATCTTCGTCCAGCGCTTCCCAGTGAATGCCCAATGGACTGAGCTCGAATTCGGCACGCTGTTCGGAGGTGGCCGCCAACAATCGGGGAAACCATGCCAGCGGTACCGCCATGACCCGGCCATCGTCCAGATGCACCCACAGACTGTCTTGGTCGAAATGCACTGCCTTAACCGAAGTAGTCATGCCAAGTCCTTTCGATCATCTCGCGATTGGCCTGCGCCACCTCCACCAACTCGCGCAGCGTGCCGGCGTCAAAGCCGTAGCTTGCGGCGACCCGAACCTCCGGTTCGAGCCATAGCTTGGCCTCGCTGCTGCCCGTACGCACGTGCACGTGCACCGGCTCGCGAGGACGGCCCTCGTTGGAGTAGAAGAAGAAGCGGAAACCCTTGTAGCGGAATACCACCGGCATGACGTCATTCTAGGAGCCTGTCGGGCTTGGGGCGTCGCAAGCGATAGGCGGCCCCAGCGAGGACAGTTTTTGCCGGATTTGCAGGCCCATAGTTCAACTGTGGGACAAAAGGCCGGTGTTCTCGGAGAGCGGCGAAGCCAAAATGGACCGCTGAGGCCGCTTAGCAGCCGACGATCCCCAAGTCCGACAGGCTCCTAGGCAAGGCTCAGTGCAACGGGTCCCCGCAGAACCTTCAACGTGTCCGCCTTCTGCGCGCCACCACCGCGGTGCCCAACGCCTGCAGCGCCAGCGTCAGCGGGTTCCCGGCAACCCGTACGACGGCTCTTCGCCCCGGCTCAACTTCAAGGTGTTGAGATGCTTTGTTTGATGTAAATTGATGCCGAACTTGATGATAGGATGGGGCCATGCGCACCACGCTGACGATTGACGATGAACTGTTTGCCAAGGCCTTGGCGTTGGCAGAGCCCGGCATTGAGCGGTCTGAGCTGCTCCGGGAATGCATCAAGGCGTTCATCCAGCGGCAAACCGCCCGCCGCCTGGCGGCGCTGGGCGGGCAGGCGCCCGAGATCGAAGCCGTGCCCAGGCGCCGCGACCAGGCCCCCGCCGCATGAACGTGCTGGTCGACACCTCGGTCTGGGTAGGGCATTTCAAGCAGCGCGATGAGCGGCTGGTGGCGCTGCTGGAGGCTGGGCTGGTTGTTTGCCACCCTTTTGTGGTGGTGGAGCTGGCCTGTGGCACAGCACCCAGCCGCAGCGACATCATCGACCGGCTGGGCCAGCTGGAAAGCGTGCCGGTCGCCAGCCCTGATGAACTGCTGGCATTGCTTCAGCGAAGGGCGCTGTTCGGTCGCGGTTGCGGCTTCGTCGACATCAGCCTGCTGGCGTCTGCACTGCTGAGCGACTACACCGTGCTCTGGACGATGGACAAGCGGCTGGCCGCCGTGGCCACAGAGCTGGGTCGGGCATACCGTCCGGCCCTGGCGGCCTGATCTGGTCACCGTACGCCAGATGGGGCGGTCTGCGATGATCAAGCTCACCCCCGAAAGCAAATATGGGCGCTCCATCCAAGGCCGTGGCGTTTATTGAACTTGAAGACTTCTTGGCGCTTGAAACAGCCAGCCGGTACAGGCACGAGTATCTGGATGGCGTGATCTACGCGATCCAGGGCGAGCCGGTGCGCGGTATGGCCGGTGGCAGCCAGGTTCATGCCCGCATCATCCGCAATGCGACGGTTGCGCTGCACGCCCGCCTAGCCGGCACGCTGTGTGAAGTGCTCAGCTCTGAAATGCGCTTGCGCATCGACGCGGCCAACGCCGTGTTCTACCCTGACGTGTTGGTTCATTGCACCCAGTCGACCAACCCACTGACCACGGTGGAGTTGACCGAGGCGCGGCTGGTGATCGAGGTCCTGTCGCCAACCACCCAGCACTTCGATCGGGCAGACAAGTTGGATGCTTATCGGCGCTTGCCTGGTTTGCAGCACATCTTGCTGCTGTCCAGCATGGAACAAGCAGCCTGGGCTTGCAGCCGCGACCCTGCGGATTCAAGCTGGACGGAGTTGACGCCTTGGCAGCGCGACACCCCTCTGGGCTTGGAGGGTCTGGCCCTTCAACTGCACTGGGCTGATATTTACGGCGGCGTGGGGCTGTGACAGCCGGCCGGGCGGCCCAGCCATAGTCCCGTGCCGGCGACCCAACTATGGGTTGCTGGCCTTGAACGCGGCATAAGCCGTGGCGGATCACGGCGCGAACATGGCCTGCAGGGTTTGCAGCGTTGCGGCCAGCGTGACCGGCCGCAGGGCACCCAATCGCTTGACCAGTCGCGCACGGTCGAGGGTTCGAACTTCATCCAGCAAGATCAGGCCTTGTTTGCCTTGGAAGGTGAGCGTGATGCGGAAGCGCGCTGGCCGCGATCCAGTGCTCATCGGCGCCACGATGACGGTGCGCAAGTGCGCGTTCAGGTCGTCAGGCGAAATCACGACACAAGGCCTTGTCTTCTGGATCTCGCTGCCCACCGTCGGGTCGAGTTGGGCCAGCCAGATGTCACCTGCCTTCATCACCAGACCAGTTCGTTGTCGCCGTCGTTGGCGAACTCCGGCCAGACCAGCGCGTCATCGCGCGACTCGGCAATCCTGCGTGCGTCGTCGGCCCAGCCCTCTCGTGGATTGCGACGGACTGGACGGATCTCAATCACACCCTCACGCACTTGCAGATCGGCCGTGCTCTCTAGTCCTACCTGGGCCAGGATTGGTTTCGGGATCAATACACCCTGAGAGTTGCCCATTTTGCGGATCGACACTTCCATGATGATGCTCCCGTTTCTCAATGGAAGCACAACGTTAGCACGCAGGGCAATGATGGACTGTTGTCGCCAGCTCGGATTTGGCCGGCGGTTCCGCAGCAGGCCGAACTTGCCGCTACCGATGGCTGGCCTTGAACTCGCTGTAAGCCGTGACCAGCCCGACTTCCAGCGGAGTGCTGGCCTGCCAGCCCGCCGAGTTGATCAGCGCCACATCCATCAGCTTGCGCGGCGTGCCGTCGGGTTGGCT
>JAYVDE010000479.1:0-4099 GCA_043749575.1 Burkholderiaceae bacterium
CGCCACCGACACGCCGTCGACCCAGTTCGAGACCAACGGCACGCCATCTTCGTAAGGGTGGCCCAGCAGTTCACCCAGCCGCTTGGCGACCGGCGCCAGTGAATCGGCGGGCTTGAACGCGCCTTCGGTCGGTCGACCCAGGTGGCTGTTGACCATCACCGCGGCGCCGGCTCTCAGCGCCAGCTCGATGGCCGGGACGGAGGCGCGGATGCGAGTGTCCTCGGTGATGTTGCCGGCATCGTCTTGCGGCACGTTGAGGTCGGCGCGGATGAACACCCGCTTGCCAGCCACTCGGCCCTGGGCCACCAGGTCGTCGAATCGGAGGATGTTCATAGTCAGATCGGGTTGGGTGGGAGGGTTCTTGCCAGGCGGCCAGTTTGGCAGATCAGCAGCCCAGCCCAGCCCCAGAGCCAGCCTGGAACGGTCGACCCGGCGGCCGCGTTCAGTCGTCGTCGAGCTCGTCGTCCCGGCCATGGCCGTCATCGGCAGGCGCGGGCGGGCGGCGCTGCTGCTTTTGGCGGTACATCGCCTGGTCGGCGTCGGCGATCAGGCGGTCCAGCTCGTCGCCGGCGCCGAGGAACAAGCGGTGGCCGATGCTGGCCTCGCAATGCACCGGCTGGCCGCGCAGCAGCACCGGCCGGGCCACCGCTTCGGCGATCTTGGCCTCCAGCACGGCCACCCGATGGGCCGCATCTGCCGGATCGGCGCCCAGGTTCTCGCAGACCAGCACAAATTCGTCGCCGCCCAGCCGGGCCACGGTGTCGGTCTCGCGCACGGCGGCCTGCAAGCGCCGGGCCACGGCCACCAGCAGCTGGTCGCCAGCCTCGTGGCCCAGGGTGTCGTTGAGCTGCTTGAAGCGGTCGAGGTCGAGGAACAGCACCGCGCCGTGGCTGCCCAGCCGGCGGCTGGCCTGTTGGGCGTGCAGCAGGCGGTCGAGCAGCAGCCGACGGTTGGGCAAGCGGGTCAGCGGGTCGTGGAAGGCGAGTTGGCGCAGCTCCGCTTCCATCGCCTTCTGCTGGCTGATGTCGCGGGTGATGCGCGAGACGCCGACGATGCGGCCATCGGCGCCGACCACCGGCGAGATCGTGATCGACACCGCGATGCGCCGGCCGCCGTGGCACAGGCGCTCGGTCTCGAAGTGCGCCACCCGCTCGCCGCGCTGCACTTGCGCCAGCTGCTCGACCAGCTCTGCGCGGCGCTCGGGCGGCACCAGGCGCTGCAGCGACTGGCCCAGCATCTCGGCTGCGGTATAGCCGTACATCTGCTCGGCGCCGGGGTTCCAGCTGGTGATCACGCCACCCAGGCTCTCGCTGACGATCGCGTCCTGCGACGACTCGACGATCGCCGCCAGCCGCTGGCGGGCGCTGTCCAACGCCCGCTGGCTGGCGCGGTGCAAGCCGATGGTGGCCACCGCCGCGGCGCCCAAAGTGGCCACCGCCAGCGCAAGGATGGCGGTGTCCACCGCGTTCCAGCCGCGCGGAAAGTCGTCTTCGGGCAAGCCCACCAGCAAGACCAGCGGGTAGTGGCCGACCTTGCGGTAGGCGCCGATGCGGGCAATGCCATCGACCGCGGTGGTCATTTCAAACTCACCGGCCAGCGGATTGGCGGCGATGGCCTCGCGCAAGGTGGCCGGGAGATCGGTGCTGCCCACCGCATCCGGCCCGCCCGGCGGCCAGGGCCGGCGGTAGACCAGCGCCAGCGCGTCGGTGCGGATGGCGGCCGCACCCTGGTCGCCCAGGTCGATGGCCGAGAACAGCGCGTCGAAGCGGTTGATCGGCAGGTCGACGCTGGCCAGGCCGGCAAACCGACCCTCCGCGCCGACGATGCCGCGGCTGAGCACCAGCACCCAGGGTGAGGTGGTGGTGTGACGCAGCGGGCCGGTGACGATCAGCCCGGCGGCGGGATCGACCCGCGCACGCTGGAACTCCTCGCGCTCGGCGGCCCCGCCCGCCGGCCCACCGGGGCTGGCGCCGGGCTGCAAACGCCAGCGGCCCTCGGCATCGGCCAGCCGCAGGTGCTGCAGCTCGGGCGCGGCGGCGGCCAGTGCACGCAGCGTGGCGGTGGCAGCGTCGACCGGATGGCGGCTTGTGGCGTCAAGACCGCTGGCGTCTTGGGCCTGCACCGCGGCGGCGGCCAGCACCACATCGGCTTGGGTCAGGGCATCGGCCACATGGGCTTCCAGCAGGCGGGCCAGGTTTTGCGTGCCCGCGGCCGCGCGCTCATGCTGGCGAGTCCGCTCTTGCCAGATCGACACGCCGGCCAGCAACACCAGCAGCACCGCTACCGCCAGGAAACCCAGTGCGTAGGGCATGCCATCGGCCATGCGCCTGGCGATGGCGAGAGTGGGGTCGGCTTGGGGCGGCGGTTTGGCGGGCGTCATTCAGCCCGGCAACTATGGCACAAAGGAAAATTTCGGCTACCAGCTACCAGCTACCAGCTACCAGCTACCAGCTACCAGCTACCAGCTACCAGCTACCAGCTACCAGCTGTCGCAGGGTGGCGGATGGAACGTGGCGCCCCAGGCCCCGCTCTCGCCGCCTCAAAACTGGGCCAGGGCGCGCAGGTCGGCTTCCCAGCCCTTGAGCTTGTTGATCGCGTGCTGGCGCTGCGTGGCCGTGATGCCGCTGTGAAACTGCGCGGCCAGGGTGCAGTTGGCCTGGGTCACCCGGGCCGAGTAGGCCGCGTAGTCGGGCCGCGGCGAGCGGACGGTGTCGGCCGCCCAACGACGCAGCCCGGCCTGCACCGTGGCCGCGTCGGGCTTGTCGACCGACCACTGCTGTAGCAGGCGCACCAGGTCGGTCTGGCGCTGGCGGCGTTCGGCCAGCCAGACGGGGGCGTCGAACGGCGACCCCGCCAGGCCGGCTGCCAACAGCCGGCGCTGGGCGTCGTCGACCTTGCCGTACAGGGATTCGGCCCGGTCGACGGTGCGCTGCAGCGCCGCCTTCTGCCGTTCGGCTGGATCGGCTTGCAAATACTCGGCGACCATTTCTTCCTGCTTGACGAGCTGCCGGCGCTCGAGATGGGCCACCTGCTCAGCCGACAGGCGGCGCAAGTGCTCGGCCATCGCCGGCACGGCCTGATCGAAGGCCTTCTCGGCGCGGCGTTGCCAGCTGTCGGCCACCTGGCAGGCCTGCGCTGGGGTGATGGGGTTCACGGCCATCGCCTGCAGGCTGACCAGGCCCTGCGCATAGTCGGCGAGCTGCGTGGCACGATGCCAACTGAACCAATCGGCCAGGGTGCGCTTGACCCGCGGCGTTTGTTCAGACGTGAAATCGGCGTAGTTGTCCAGCCACCAATAGGCCAGCAACGGCCCCTGGTCGTAGGTCAGGCGCATCGCGCTGCAGCTGAACAGGGCGGGCAGCAAGGCCAGGATAATCCAGCGCTTCCACCGCATTGACTGAGGCATTTTCATGGTTTTGGACATCGTCATCATGGCTGCGGGCAAGGGCACCCGCATGAAATCGCGCCACCCCAAGGTGCTGCACCGGCTGGCCGGCCGGCCCTTGTTGGCCCATGTGCTGGCCACCACCGCAGCGCTGGGCGAGCACCCCACCTGGGTCGTCACCGGCCATGGCGCCGAAGCCGTCGAGTCTGCCATCGCCGGCAGCGGCGCGCAGGCGGTGCGGCAGATGCCCCAACTGGGTACCGGCCACGCCATCCAGCAGGTGGTGCCGCACCTGGCAGATGACCTGAAAAACGACCTGAAAAACGACCTGAAAGACGGCGCTGCGCAGCCCGCCACCACGCTGATTCTCAACGGCGATGTGCCGCTGATCGCCGCCGCCACCGCGCGTGCGCTGGCCGATGCCTGCGGCGGCCAGCGCCTGGCGCTGCTGACCATCGTGCTGGCTGACGCCACCGGCTACGGCCGCATCCTGCGCGCGGGCGACACGGGGGACGGGCGGGTGCTGGGCATCGTCGAGCACAAAGACGCCACGCCCGCGCAGCGCGAGATCCGCGAGGTCTACACCGGCATGATGGCCGCGCCCACCGCAGCGCTCAAGCGTAAAAAAGCAAAAACTGCTGCATGGTTTACAATGGATACGGCAGCATTATCTCCTTTGATACAACCCGGACAATCCTTGTATAACATTGAACA
>JAYVDE010000480.1:0-10827 GCA_043749575.1 Burkholderiaceae bacterium
GCCAGCTTGGGCCGCACACCACGCACCAGGTAGGACAGCTGATCAATGAAGGCGTTGCGCTGCTCTTCGGACTGCAGTGTGAAGATCTCCTCGAACTGGTCGAGGATCAGCACCGGCTCCAGCAACTGGTCGCCTTGCCAGAACTCGGCGGTCTTGAAGAAATGCCACAGGCTGCGGTTGTCGCCGGCAAGGTACTCGATGCCCTGGTGGGGGCAGCCGCTGCGCACGCCGGCGTAAAACGACGCCAGCGCGCCGTGTTCGACATCGTTGAGGCGGATCGTCAGTGGCAGCAGGCCCTGGGCGCGCAGGGGCTCGACCACGCCGGCATTGAGCAGCGAGGTCTTGCCCAGCCCGGAGCGCGCGAACAGCACCACCAGCCGGTTGGCCAGAATCTGGTGGGTCAGCGCCACCGCCTCATGGTCGCGACCCGAAAACAGCTTGCGCGACAGGTTGCTGTCGGCAAAAGGCTGGGCCCCGGGGTAGCGCGTTGGCGCTGCCGCCTGTGCGGGGGGCGGGTCTGCCGCGGCGGGCAGGGCCGGGGACGCGGCGGTGCTCATGTCTTCATCCGGCGCTGGAAGTCGCGCGTCAGGTCCTTGACGAAGGCGGCCAGGTCTTCGGCCTCGCTGGCGCTGCCCACCTTGTGCTGGTGAAAGTCGCGCAGCGCGCCCAGCCCCGCCTCGGCCGTCATGCCGCCGGTCAGCAGCGGCGCGATGAACTTGACCGCCGCCTGTTTGTATTTGGCCTTGTCCAGCGCGATGTTGATCTCCTTGTTGACGTAGCCGTCCAGCTTGGTGACCAGGTTGTCGCTGTGCAGCACCACAAAGTAGTCGCAGTTGCGCACCCGATCCTCGATCGCCAGGTTCCAGTTGTCGCCGGCGCTGAGAAACTGGTGGTCGAGCGCGGCCTCCAGCTGTTCGGTCTGCAGCGCGGCAAACACCCGCTGTGCCAGCAGGTCGTCGCGGCGCTCGTAGCTTATGAAGACCTTGGCGCGCCGCACCCGCCGCTGGGACAGGCCGAGAAATCCGCCCGAGCGTTGCATGCGCTCATTGAACTCGCCAAGAAACGCCAGGGCATCGCTTTCGACCACCTCCAGCCGCGTGCCGCGCGCGCCGCGTTTGTAGAACAACACGGTCTGTTCGCGCTCGTGGTCGCCCAGATCTCCCAGCGACTCCAGCGCCACCGCGCCGGTGGACAGGCCCAGCGCGCGCATCAGCAGCTTGAGCAGGAAGCGGATGTACCAGTGTCGGATGCCAAAACCGACAAACAGGAAAGTCTTGTCGCGCAGTTGGCTCTTCAGGCTGTCGGGCAGCTGGGGCCGGGCCGAAATCAGGTTGTTGATGAAGTCGAGCAGGTCGTTCTCGGTCAGCACCAGGGAGTCCGGGTTGTCCGAGTTGCCAAACAGGTGGTAGACCGTGGGCCGATCGCAGTCGGGCGCGGCCTCAAGCTCCTGGATGTCACGGGGCTCGCCGCGGTAGTGGTAGGCGTAGGTGGTGGCCGGCTTGTCTGCCAGCGCCAGCGCCTTCTGAAACAAGGTGTCGTGGCAGGTGGTGAGCACCAGCGCAAACGGCATGCGGGCCAGCTCGGCGTGCAGCGGGCCGGGGGTCAGGGGCAGCTCGCGGAAAAACTTGGCCGCGATGTTCTTGAGCTTGACGTCCTGGAACACCGGGGCGTCCTCGTACTGCTGGGCCACGCCGAACAAGGCCTTGTCGGCGACCGTCAAACCCTCGGCGCGCATCTCCGCCGCGAGCTTGTTGCAGAACGCATCACGCGCGCTGTCCTGCGCCAGGTCGTCGACCGCCCCCGGCGCTGCGGCCGCGCCGCTGCGCCGCAACGCCGGTACGTCCGGGCCCAGCACCAGCACGCACTTGCCTGATTGCAGTCCCTCGACCAGGCTGTCCCAGAGTACTTCGCGCATCGTGGTTCCGATTCTTTGAGCCAGTGTCAGGTGTCGCTGCGATTCTTGCCAGTTAACGCCCGTTGGCAACCGTGATCATCAACGGTGCCGCCACATTTTGGCTGCGACATCCGTCGGTTTACTGACCCGACAAGCCCAACACCTGAGCGACGCGCCTGAAGCGCCCGTCAGCGCGCCGTGTTGACCACCGTGCGGCCGCGCACCTCGCCGGCCAGCAGTTTGGGGGCGTAGGCAATCGCCTCGCTCAGACCGATCTCGGTGGCCAGGCTGTCCAGCAGTGCGATGTCCAGATGGCGCGCCATCAGTGCCCAGGCCTGGGCGCGCAGCGCATTGACCACCAACACGCTGTTGATGCCGTAGAGCGTGACGCCGCGCAGGATGAAGGGCATCACGGTGGTGGGCAGGTCAGCGCCCTGGGCCAGGCCGCAGGCGGCCACCGCGCCGTTGTAGCGGGTCGCCGCGCAGGCATTGGCCAGGGTGTGGCTGCCGACCGTGTCGACAACGCCGGCCCAGGTCTCTTTTTGCAGCGGCTTGCCGGGCGCGGCCAGCTCGGCCCGGTCAATGATGCGGGCGGCACCCAGCCGGCCCAGGTAGTCGGCCTCTTGCGGCCGACCGGTCGAAGCCACCACCCGGTAGCCGAGTGCGGCCAGCAGGGCCACCGCAATCGACCCCACACCGCCAGCAGCGCCGGTCACCAGCACTTCGCCGTCGCCCGGCTGCAGCCCGTGTTTTTGCAGTGCCATCACGCACAGCGCGGCGGTAAAACCCGCGGTGCCGACGATCATCGCGCTGCGGGCGTCAAATGGCGCCGGGATCTTCAGCAGCCAGTCGGCCTGCACCCGCTGGCGTTGGGTCAACCCACCCCAGTGGCTTTCGCCCAGGCCCCAGCCGGTGACAACCACCGCGTCGCCGGGCTGCCAGTCCGGGTGGTGGCTTTCGGCAACGGTGCCGGCCAGATCGATACCCGGTACCAGCGGCCAGCTGCGCACCACCGCGCCGCGGCCGGTGATCGCCAGGGCGTCCTTGAAGTTCAGCGTCGACCAGCTGACATCCACCGTAACGCCGAAGGTGGCCGCATCGGGCAGGCGGGACGCGTCCATCGCAACCAGCTCGGCGTGGGTCTTTTTGTCGGCAACTTGGGACAGCAAGATGGCATTGAACATGAGGGGTCTCCAGGCGGGGGAATCAGCAAGTCTGCCGGAATGATCGCATAGCGGCGCATGCAAGACAGCGGGTCAGGCGCGGCGCTCGGCCCAGCCGGTGATGATGGCGTGCAGCCGGTCCAGACCGTCGGTCAGGGCGGCCGGGCCGGGCTGCAGGATCAGCGGTGACTTGACCTCGTGCAGCTCGGCGTGGCGCACTGCGGGCACCTCGGCCCAGCCGGGCCGGGCGCTGACATGCTCGGGCCGGAACTTCTTGCCGCACCAGGAGCCAATGATCAGGTCGGGCGCTTCGGCCACCACGTCCAGCGGTTCAGCGACGATGCGGTCGCGCCCCAGCGAGGCCAGCGCGCGTTGCGGAAAAATGTCGTCACCGCCGGCCACCCCGACCAGTTCGCTGACCCAGCGGATAGCGCTGATCTGCGGCACGTCCCATTCCTCGAAGTACACCTTGGGCCGGCGCGGCAGCGCAGCGGCGGCTTGCCGCACCGATGCCACATGGCTGGCCAGCCGGTCGGCGTAGGCAGCGGCCTCGTCGGCCACACCGACCAGCGCGCCCAGCCGGCGCACATAACCGAGGATGCCGTCGATCGAGCGGTGGTTGCTGATCCAGACCTCAACGCCGGCACGGATCAGCGCGGCGGCGATATCGGCCTGCATGTCGGAAAAACCGATCGCCAGGTCGGGCTGCAGTGCCAGGATCTTGTCGACCTTGGCGCTGGTGAAGGCGCTGACCCGGGGTTTTTCGTGGCGCGCTTCGGGCGGCCGCACGGTGAAGCCCGAGATGCCGACGATGCGGTGCTGCTGGCCCAGCGCGTACAGCACCTCGGTGGGTTCTTCGGTCAGGCAGACGATGCGCTGGGGCAGGGCGGACAGGTGGGGGGCGGGCAAGTGGGGGGCGGACATGTAGGGGATTCTCGCCGGCTGCGCTCCGCGGGCGGATAGACGCCCCGCGGCGCGCCTTTTGCACTGATCGGCCGCAAACGAACGTGCTACAAATACTTCGGCTCAAAGCCGAGTCGGCGCCACCCGGGACGCGCGTTGAATGTCCTGGCCCGTCCCCACCGATGCCGTGACCCTGCCCCTGCCCCTGCCCCTGCCCCTGCCCCTGGTGCTGATCGTCGATGACAACCCCGAGAACCTGACGGTGATCGGCGAGTTGCTGCAGCCCGACCATGCGGTGCGGGCGGCCAATTCAGGCCTGCGTGCGCTGCGGCTGGCGCGGCTGGAGCCGCAGCCCGACCTGATCCTGCTCGACGTGATGATGCCGGAGATGGACGGCTACGAGGTGCTGCGCCAGCTGCGCGAAGACCCCGAGACAGCCGACATCCCGGTGATCTTCCTGACCGCACTGAACAGCTCTGACGATGAAGAGCGCGGCCTGATGAAGGGCGCGATGGACTACATCACCAAGCCGATCCGCCCGTCGATCTTGCTGGCCCGGGTGCGCGCCCAGCTGGAGCTGAAACAGGCGCGCGACCTGGTTCGCAACCGCAACCACTGGCTCGAAGCCGAGGTGTCGCGCCGCATGGCCGAGAACCAGCACATCCAGGACGCGACCATCCACGCGCTGGCGCGGCTGGCCGAGACCCGCGACAACGAGACCGGCAACCACATCCTGCGCACCCAGGAGTACGTGCGCACGCTGGCCCAGCGCCTGCAATGCAACCCGCGGTTCGCCCACCGCATCGACGACCGCATGGTGATCTTGCTGGCCAAATCGGCGCCATTGCACGACATCGGCAAGGTCGGCATCCCAGACCGCGTGCTGCTCAAGCCGGGCAAGCTGGATGCCGAGGAGTGGGTCATCATGAAGACCCATGCCCAATTGGGCGCCGATGCGCTGGTGCATGTCGAACGTGACGTTGCACACCCGGTGGCGTTTCTGCAGTGCGCCGAGCAAATCGCGCGCAGCCACCACGAACGCTGGGACGGCAGCGGTTACCCCGATGGGCTGGCCGGCGAGGCGATCCCGCTGCCGGCCCGGCTGATGGCGCTGGCGGATGTCTACGACGCGCTGATCTCGCAACGGGTCTACAAGCCGCCGTTCCCGCATGAGCAGGCCTACGCGATGATCGTCGCTGAGCGTGGCCGGCACTTCGACCCTGATGTGGTCGATGCCTTCATCGACTGCCACGATGACCTGTACGCCGTGGCCTTGCGCTTTGCCGACGATGCCCGCACGCTGGGCGAGGCGAGCGCCGCGGCGCCGTCATTGCCCGCTTGAGGCCAGCATGTCGCCAGCCCCCCAGACCGGTCGGGTGACGCTGCCCTCGTCTGCTCCGCTGTTGGCGGCAGGCCCGGCAAACGTCACGCCGGACACGCGGGACACGCATGACACGCCGGACACGCCAGACACGCGGGACGCGCGGGCGCAGGCCTGGCACTGCATCCTCGTCGAGCAGTCCCAGGACGCGGTGTACGTGCTCGACGACCAGGGCTGTGTGCTGGAGGCCAATGCCAGTTTTGCGCGCCTGTTGGGCTGCTCACCCGAGGCCGCGCTGCGCCTGCGCTGGTGGCAGTGGGACATCGACTTTCCGCAGGCCCGTGCCAGCGAGGTACTGGCCCGCACCGAACCGGCGTTTGCCAGCTTCGAATCACGCTGGCAGCGCACCGATGGCGCGCTGCGCCTGGTCGAGAGCCGCATCCACCGCACTCAGCAGGGCACAGGCCGGCAGCTCTACTGCATCAGCCGCGACATCACCGACCAGCGTGCCGACGATCTCGCGCTGCGCACCAGCGAGCAGCGGCTGGGTCTGGCACTGTCGGCCAGTCGCATGGGGGTGTGGGAATGGGCGCTTCAGCGCAACGAAGTGCAGTGCAGCCCCGAGGTGTTCGCCATCCTCGGGCAGGTGGCGCCGTCACCCAGCGGCGGCCTGTTGCACATCGCCGCGCTGTTGGCTTGCCTGCAGCCGGACGATGCCAGGCCACTGCAAGCCGCCACGTTGCGAACGCTGGAAAACAATGACGAGTTCGTGATCGAGTTGCGCCTGGCGCCCCACCAGGGCGGCCAGCGCTGGGTCGAAGACCGCGCCCGGCTGGAGCGTGACGCCGATGGCCAGCCCCTGCGCCTGGTGGGCACGCTGCGCGACATCACCGAACGCAAGCAGGCCGAGGCTGCGCTGCGCGAGAGCGAGCGCCGCCTCAGCCTGGCTTTGTCGGCCAGCGGCATGCATGTGTGGGTCTGGGACCTGGTGGCCGAACAGGTTCGCTGGTCGGCCGCTTGCGCCATGGCCATGGGCCGCGATCCGGCGCAGGCCGGCGACGTCGAGATCAGCTCGACCGACATGCTCAAGCTGGTGCACCCGCAAGACCGCGCCCGGCTGCTGGCCGCCCGGCACGAGGCGGTGCACGGCAACGGTGTCTTTGCCGGCGACTTCAGGTTTGCCGGCTACGACGGCAAGGAACACTGGGTGCGCGAGCGCGGCGTGCTGGAGCGGTCGCCCGACGGCAGCCCGCTGCGCCTGCTGGGCGCGATGCTCGACATCAGCGAGCAGCGGCAACTTGAACGCCGCCTGCGCGACGACGCCGCCCGCCGCCGGGTGATGGTGGAGCAATCGCCCGACGGCGTGGTGGTGTTCTGGCCCGACGGCTCGGTGCAAGAAGTCAATGCCGCCTTTGTGCGCCTGACGGGTTACCCGCTCGACGAGTTGCTGGCCCTGCACCTCTGGCAGATCGATGCCGACCTGACGCCTGAGCAGGCCTTGGCCTTGTTCGGGCAGAAGCGGACCGGACCCGGCGCGCTGTCGATGCTGCGGCGGATGCGGCGCAAGGACGGCAGCCTGGTGGCGGTGGAGATCAGCACCAGCCGCATGGTGCTGGACGACCGCACGGTGTATTTCTGCGTCTGCCGCGATGTCACCGAGCGGCAGGCCGCGGCCGACGCCTTGCGCGCCAGCGAAGCCCGCTACCGCGCCACCTTCGACAATTCGGCCGTGGGCATTGCCGAGCACACGCTGGACGGCCGCTGGATCAGCGCCAACCCGCGCTTCTGCCAGATCACCGGCTACGAGCACGCGGCATTGATGCAGCTGGACTACCGGCTGCTCGGTCAACCCGATGGCCTGTCCGGTGATTGGGCCCAGTTGCGCCGATTGCTGACCGACAAGCTGCCGTCGGTGCGGGTGGAAAAGCGCTACCGGCGGCGCGACGGCAGCGCGGTGTGGGTGGCGCGCACCAGTTCGCTGGTGCGCAGTGGCGACGGCATGCCCCAGCACTTCGTCTCGATCATCGAGGACATCACCGAGCGCAAGCGCATCGAGGCCGAGCTGGCCGACCATCGCCAGCAACTGGAGGTGCAGGTCGACCAGCGCACCGCCGAGTTGCAGGCCGCGATGCGTGCCCAGGCTGCCAGCGAGCACTTTCTGCGTTCAATCGCCGACAACATCCCGGACATGGTGGGCTATTGGGACGCGGCAAGGGTGCTGCGTTTTGCCAACCGGCCCTACCAGGCCTGGTTTGGCTGCGGCCGCGAGCTGGTCGGCCTCGACCGCCATGCGCTGCTTGGCGACCCCGCTGGCGACGCGGGCGAAATCGCCTTTGCTGCCGCCTTGGGCGGCGAGCCACAGCATTTCGAGTACGCCATGGTCAACCACCTTGGCGAGCAGCGGATGGCCTGGGTCCATTACGTACCCGATTGGCAGGACCAGCGGGTGATCGGCCTGTTCGTGCTGATCTCTGACACCAGCGTGATCAAGCAGGCCGAACTGCGGCTGCAGGCACTCAACGACCAACTGACCATCGCCCGCGACCGCGCGGAGGCCGCCAACCGCGCCAAGTCCGCTTTCCTGGCCAACATCAGCCACGAGATCCGCACACCGATGAACGCCATCATCGGGCTGGCGCACCTGATGCGCCGCGACTTGGGCGACGACATCGCCCGCGAACGCCTGGCCAAGGTGTCGACTGCGGCGCACCACCTGCTCGACGTCATCAACGACGTGCTCGACCTGAGCAAGATCGATTCGGGAAAAATGCAGCTCGACCAGACCGACTTCCCGGTCGACGCGGTGCTGCAGCGGGCCTGCTCGATGGTCGCCGACGGCGCACGTGGCAAGGGCTTGCAGTTGGCGGTGCAGCACGAGGGCCTGCCACCGATGCTGCGCGGCGACCCCACCCGGGTGTCGCAGGCGCTGCTGAACCTGATGAGCAATGCGGTGAAGTTCACCCGCCAGGGCAGCATCGTGCTGCGCTGCACGGCCGAACCCGCCGGCGCTGACGACGGGGCGACCTTGCTGCGCTTCGCCGTGCACGACACCGGCGAGGGTGTGCCGGCCGACAAGCTGCCCAGCCTGTTCGACGCCTTCGAGCAGGCCGACAGCTCGACCACCCGGCGCTACGGCGGCACTGGCCTGGGGCTGGCCATCACCCGGCGGCTGGCCCGCATGATGGGCGGCGACGTGGGCGCGAAAAGTGTGCTGGGGGAGGGCAGTTGCTTCTGGTTCACCGCCCGCTTCGAGCCCGCCCGGCGCGACCAGCCGCCCGACGCCGACCCCGGCTTGCCTTGGGCCGGTGAACAGATCTTCCGCGACCGCCACCGCGGCGCGCGTGTGCTGCTGGCCGAAGACAACCCCATCAACCAAGAGGTGGCGCGTGAGCTGCTGACCGCGGTCGACCTGGTGGTCGACGTGGCGGGCAACGGCGAAGAGGCCGTCCGCCTGGCCGAAGGCCAGGCCTACGACCTGGTGTTGATGGACATGCAGATGCCGCTGATGGACGGCCTGGACGCGACCCGCCGCCTGCGCGCGATGCCCCGGCATGCCCGCACGCCCATCCTGGCGATGACGGCCAACGCCTTTGGTGACGACCGCCAGGCCTGCCTGGACGCCGGCATGGACGACCACCTGGCCAAGCCGGTCGATCCCGCCCTGCTCTACGCCATGATCGGTCGTTGGTTGCCCGGCCCGCCGGCCCTGACAACTGGCAGCAACCCCGCCACCGCCACCGCCACCGCCACCGACACCGACACTGTGGTGACGGCTGCACAGGACACGCCAGCGCTGGCCGAGCCGGCGCCGCCGCCGCCGCTCGACTTCTCGGGCATTCCAGGCCTGGTGATGTCGCGTGCCCTGCTGTTCCTGCCCGGCCGCGACCAGATCTACGCCCGCGTGCTGCGCCAGTTTGCCAACAATTACAGCGACGGCCTGGCCGATTTGGAGTCGCTGGTTGAGCGCAGGCAATGGGCCGAAGCCGGCCGCGCGCTGCACAGCCTGCGGGGTGCTTGTGGCGCCGTCGGCGCGATCGACCTGGTGGGCCGCTGCCAAGTGCTGGAAGGCCGCGTGCAGGCCCTGGCCGATGAGGTGGCCGACGCCACCGACGCCGCAGCCGTGCCCGAGGGCGTAGCGTCCTTGCAAACCACGCTGCAGGCCCTGGTGTCGACCATCAGCCTGCGACTGGAGCGGCGCGACCGCATCGACGCGATGCCGCCGGCGGTGGTCATGGCGGGTTTTGAGTCAGTGATCGACACGTTCGAGGCCATGCTGCGGATGGCCGACTTTGCGGCGTCGGCACAACATCGCATGATCGAGCCGATGCTGCGTCACGCCTTCGGCGATGCCGGTGCACGCAGCATCGACCTGCCATTGCGCAACCATGACTACGACGGCGCACTGGCGGCTTTGCAGGCGCTGCGCCGCAGCGGGCCAGGCACGCCACGGGGTGCGGCCGCCCACTGACCTTCTCAACCGCGGTTCTCAACCGCGGTCGCAACAGCGGTGTCAGTAGCGGTGTCAGTAGCGGTATCAGTAGCGGTAGACGCCGCGGCCGGTCTTGCGGCCCAGCCAGCCGGCGGCCACCATTTCCTTGAGCAACGGGCAAGGTCGGTACTTCGAGTCGGCAAACTCCTCGACGTAGACGTTCATCACCGCCAGGCAGACATCCAGCCCGATCATGTCGGCCAGGGCCAGCGGGCCCACCGGGTGGTTGCAGCCCAGCTTCATGCCCGCGTCGATGTCCTCGGCGCTGGCCAGGCCCTCGGCCAGCACGAAAAACGCCTCGTTGAGCATCGGGATCAAGATGCGGTTGACGACGAAGCCGGGCGCATTTTTCACCGACACCGGGGTCTTGCCCAGGCGCTGCGCCATGGCCTTGACGGCAGCGTGCGTGGCGTCGCTGGTCTGCAGGCCGCGGATCACCTCGACCAGCGCCATCATGCTCACCGGGTTGAAGAAGTGCATGCCGATGAAGCGGTCGGGCCGCTGGGTGGCGGCGGCCAGCTTGGTGATCGAGATCGAGCTGGTGTTGGTGGCCACCAGCGTGTCGGGCGGCAACATGGCGTCGAGTTGGGCCAGGATCTTGCGTTTCAGGCCCTCGTTTTCGGTCGCCGCCTCGATCACCAGCTGGGCCGGTTGCAGCAGGGCGTAGTCGGTGCCCACCCGGATACGGGCGAGCGCTGCCACTTGTGCGTCCAGTGTCAGCTTGCTCTTTTTCACCAGCCGGTCCAGGCTGCTGGCCACGGCGGCCAGGCCACGCTGCACGGCGGCCTCATCGATGTCCACCATCACCACGTCGAGGCCACTGACTGCGCAAGCCTGCGCGATGCCGTTGCCCATGGTGCCGGCGCCGATGACGCCGATGGTCTGGATCTCCATGCCTTGCTCCTGCCTTGAATGTTGCGGTGCAGCAGCTTAACCGCAGCACCGCGCCACCGGCAGCTCAGCAGCGCTCGAAGATCGCCGCAATGCCCTGGCCGCCGCCGATGCACATCGTCACCAACGCGTAGCGGCCGCCGGTGCGTTGCAGCTCGTACAGCGC
>JAYVDE010000481.1:0-10827 GCA_043749575.1 Burkholderiaceae bacterium
TGTTTGGCCACCAGGGCCGGGTGGTCGAAGGCATGCTCAGCGTGGGTGCCAGTTTTGTCGCCAAGGTCGATGCCGAGCCGCATGCCAGGACCGTGCGCAACCACAGCGCCACCCACCTGATGCACAAGGCGCTGCGCGAGGTGCTGGGCGAGCATGTGGCGCAGAAGGGATCGCTGGTCAACGCCGAGCGCACGCGCTTCGACTTTGTGCACAACGCACCGGTGACCGACGCGCAGATCCGCCGCGTCGAGGCCATCGTCAATGCCGAGATATTGGCCAACGCCGCCGCCTCGGCACAGGTGATGGCGCTGGCAGACGCGCAGAAGTCGGGCGCGACGATGCTGTTCGGCGAGAAGTACGGCGACACCGTGCGGGTGCTCAGCATCGGCAGCAGCAAGGAGCTGTGCGGTGGCACCCACGTGCAACGCAGCGGCGACATCGGCCTGTTCAAGATCGTTGCCGAGAGCGGCGTGGCCGCCGGCATCCGCCGGGTCGAGGCGGTGACCGGCGACAACGCACTGGCCTACCTGCAAGCGCTGGAAACCACCGTCGACGACCTGTCGGGCGCGCTGAAGGCCACGCCGGCTGAACTGCCGGCACGGGTGGGCGCGGTGCTCGACCAGGTGCGTGCGCTGGAGAAGGAAATCGCCGCGCTCAAGGGCAAGCTGGCCAGCGCCCAGGGTGATGAACTGCTGGCCCAGGCGGTCGACGTCAAAGGCATCAAGGTCTTGGCCGCCGTGCTGCAGGGCGCCGATGCCAAGACACTGCGCGACACGCTGGACAAGCTGAAAGACAAGCTGAAGACCGCGGTCATCGTGCTGGCGGTGGTCGATGGCGGCAAGGTGCAGCTGGCGGCAGGCGTCACTGCCGACGTGCTGGCCAATCCGGCGGCCAAGGTCAAGGCCGGTGAGCTGGTCAACTTCGTCGCCAGCCAAGTGGGCGGCAAGGGCGGCGGCAAGCCCGACCTGGCGATGGCCGGCGGCACCGACCCGTCCAGGCTGTCACCGGCGCTGGCCGGCGTCGCCGCCTGGGTCGCCGAGCGCGCCTTCAGCTCAGCGCCTCAGCGCGTCAAGCCAGGCCGCGCGTCAGCAGCTCGGCCACCAAGGCGTTGAGGCCACCTTCATGCGCATCGGCGCGCTCGCGCAGTTGCTGCGTCAGCGGCGCCGGCAGCTTGCAGGCGAAGGGCACCAGGCCGGCGGCGGCATCCAGCCGGCGCTGCGCCTTGCGGTCGGGCAGGGCGGCCGCTTCCTGGGCAAAGCGCCCGGGCACGCCGGCACGTTTGCGTTGGCCCTCGAGCTTGCTTTCGAGTTGGCGGACGAGGTCGGTCTTCTTGAAGCTCATGGGGGGCTCGGTGTTGGGCGTCTGGTCGACAATGGGCGATTGTCGTTCACCGGCTGACCAGGGCCTGCCATGCACCCGTCTCCCCTGCACATCCGCCGCGCCGTCGCTGGCGATTCAACCACCATGACCATGACCACCCCACACTGTCCGTTCGCTGCCTGCCCCGCCAACCGGAGGCCGGCATGAGCCGCGTCGCCCGCCAGAGCAGCGAGGCTGACATCCAGGCGCTGGAGCAATTGTGCGAACGCATGGTCGGCTTCGAAGCCGACGTGTCGGTCGAATGGCTGGACGGTTACCTCACCGCCTTGCTGGCCAGCCGCAGCATCATCGCGCCCGAAGAATGGCTGCCGGCGATGTTCGGCGACGCCTTCGAGCGCGCCTTCGCCGACCCCACTGACGTCGAGCAGGCGATGGCCGCGCTGATGGGCCGCTGGAACGTGTTGGCCAGCCAGCTCGACGTGGCCTCGCTGCTCGACGACCCCGAGCACATGCGCTTGTCGCCGCTGATGTGGGCCTACGACGACGCCGCCCGCGCCGAGGTGGTCGACAGCGGCCACTTGAGCGCCGAAGAAGCGGTCGACCTGCTGCAGACCGGCGCGATGTGGGCGGAGGGATTCAGCGACGCCGTCGAGGTCTTTGCCGAAGATTGGCCCGAGCCCGATGTCGACACCGAGGACGGCCGCTGGTACGACGACTGTCTGACCCGCGTGCTGGCGCTGATGCTGCCACAGGCCGACCTGGCCGAACACCTGGCCGAGCACTACCCCGGCGAATCGCTGGAACGCGACCAGTTGGTCGACGAGGCCTGTTACGGCGTGCAGGACCTGCGGATCTACTGGATGGACCACGCGCCCAAGCCCGCGACCCGTCGCGTCGAAGCGACGCCCGGGCGCAACGACGCCTGCCCCTGCGGCAGCGGCAAAAAATACAAAAAATGCCACGGCGCGGCGCCCGCTTGAGGTGATCGCCGCCACGGCGCTTTGCGGCTGAGCCGCGCAAGACAAGCGCCCAAGTCCCGCTGCGCTACATTGCCGGCCATGTCGATCCCCGTTCCCCATTCGCTGCAGCCGCTGGGCGGCCGCCACATCGTGCTGGGCCTGTCGGGTGGCATCGCCTGCTACAAGTCGGCCGACTTGGTGCGTGAACTGGTCAAGGCCGGCGCCTCGGTCCAGGTGGTGATGACCGACGCCGCCTGCCAGTTCATCACCCCGGTGACGATGCAGGCGCTGTCGGGCCTGCCGGTGGCGCAGAGCCAATGGGACGCGCGCGAGCCCAACAACATGGCGCACATCAACCTGAGCCGCGAGGCCGATGCTGTGCTGGTGGCGCCGGCCTCGGCCGACTTCATCGCCAAGATCGCCCAGGGCCGGGCCGATGAACTGCTGTCGCTGCTGTGCGTGGCGCGGCCGATCGCGCGTTGCCCGCTGCTGCTGGCGCCGGCGATGAACCGCGAGATGTGGGACCACCCGGCGACCCGGCGCAACCTGGCGCAGGCGGTGGCCGATGGCGCCACCGTGCTCGGGCCGGGCTCGGGCGACCAGGCCTGCGGCGAGGTGGGCGACGGTCGCATGCTCGAAGCGGCGGAGCTGCGCGACGAATTGATTGCCTTTTTCCAGCCCAAGCCGCTGGCCGGCAAGCGCGTGCTGATCACCGCCGGACCGACCTTCGAGGCGATCGATCCGGTGCGCGGCATCACCAACTTGTCGTCGGGCAAGATGGGCTTTGCGATTGCCCGCGCCGCCCAGGAAGCCGGCGCTGAAGTGACGCTAGTGGCCGGCCCGGTGCACCTGCCCACGCCGCGCCACGTGCGGCGCATCGACGTGGCCAGCGCGCTGCAAATGCATGCCGCGGTGCTGCCATTGGCGGCGACGCAGCATGTCTTCGTGGCCACCGCCGCGGTGGCCGACTGGCGGCCGGCGGCGTTGGCCGACCAGAAGATCAAGAAAGACGGTTCGGGCCAGGTGCCCGGTCTGGCGTTGACCGAGAACCCCGACATCCTGGCCGCGGTGGCGCGCCTCTCGCCGCGGCCTTATTGCGTGGGCTTTGCCGCCGAGAGCCACGATCTGGCCCAGCATGCCCGCGCCAAGCGAATTCGCAAGAACGTGCCGCTGATCGTCGGCAACCTGGGGCCCGCCACTTTCGGCCGCGACGACAACAGCTTGCTGCTGGTCGATGCCGAGGGCGAACGTGCGCTGGCCACTGCCGACAAACTGACCCTTGCCCGCGAACTGGTGCGCGAGATCGCCGACCGCTTGAGCCGAATCGTCGCCGCATGACCACCATCGACTTGAAAGTGCTGGACCAGCGTGTCGCCGCCCACCTGCCGGCCTACGCCACGCCGGGCAGTGCCGGCCTCGACCTGCGGGCCTGCCTGGACGCGCCGCTGCGGATCGAGCCCGGCCAGACGGTGCTGATCCCCACCGGCCTGGCGCTGCACATCGCCGACCCCGCGCTGGCCGCGATGATCCTGCCGCGCTCGGGCCTGGGCCACCAACACGGCATCGTGCTGGGCAACTTGGTCGGCCTGATCGACAGCGACTACCAGGGTCCCTTGATGGTCAGCTGCTGGAACCGCGGCAGCACCGCCTACACCGTGCAGCCGCTGGAGCGCATTGCGCAGATGGTCATCGTGCCGGTGGTACAGGCCAGCTTCCGGCGGGTCGACGCGTTCGGCCTGTCGCAGCGCGGCGACGGCGGTTTCGGCTCGACCGGCGCCAGCTGAACTGTCGCCCCCACGGCGCTTAGCGCTTGCCCCAAGGCGCTCAATGCAGGTGCTGAGAGGCGGGAGCCGGGTGCAGCAGGCTGACGGCGCCTTCGTCGACTGAGCGGGCGGCGGCCTCATCCTCGGTGGCCTCGCGCACCGCTTTCACTGTCACCTGCAAGCGCAGCGCGATGCCGGCCAGCGGGTGGTTGCCGTCCAGCACCACGTGATCGGGGTAAATCTCGGTGACGGTGTAAATCGCCTGCCTGGGCATGTCGGGTGTGGCCGCACCTTCGGGCAGGCCATCAAACTGCATGCCGATATCGAGGTGCTCCGGAAACAGCGTGCGGGCCTCGAAACACACCAGCGCCGAGTCGTAGTCGCCGAAGCCGTGCTCGGGCTCCAGGTGCAGTTCGGTCTCGAAATCAGCGGGCTGGCCGGCCAGCGCTTCTTCCAGCTTGGGCAGCAGGTCGTCGCCGCCGTAGAAAAACTCGACCGGGTCGGTGAGTTCATCCAGGGTCTGGCCTTGGGCGTCGGCCAGCGCCCACAACAGGCTGACGACGCAGGGGGAATTGATCAACATCGTGGAATGATCGCACAAGGCTACGCCCAAAGCCTCGCAGCAGGCTTTGCGTCAGGCCGGCAGCCAACGCCGCTTGGCGGCCGGCCAAACGGGCTGGCGGCGACAATCACGATCATGGATGTTTCCCAACCCTTGCCCCTGCTCGGGGGTTTGTCCCCCGCCACCTTCATGCGCCGCCACTGGCAGAAAAAGCCGCTGTTGGTGCGCCAGGCCTGGCCTGGCGTGCAGCCGCCCATCACCCGCAGCGCCTTGTTCGATCTGGTCGGCACCGACGGGCTTGAGTCGCGCCTGCTGACCCGCTTCGACGGCCAGTGGCGGCTGCGCCACGGCCCGTTCGCCCGGCGTGCGCTGCCGCCGCTCAAGAGACCCGACTGGACTTTGCTGGTGCAGGGGCTGGACCTGCACTGGCAGGCCGCGCACGAGATGCTGCAGCCGTTTCGCTTTGTGCCCGAGGCGCGGCTCGATGACCTGATGATCTCCTACGCCAGCGATGGCGGTGGCGTCGGCCCACACCTCGATTCCTACGACGTGTTCCTGTTGCAGATGCAGGGCCGACGGCGCTGGCGCGTCGGGCCGGTAGCCGATCGCAGCCTGGTGCCGGGGCTGCCGGTGCGCATCCTGGCGAACTTCCAGCCGACCGAAGAGTGGCTGCTGGAGCCCGGCGACATGCTCTACCTGCCGCCACTGTGGGGCCATGACGGCATCGCCGAGGGCGAATGCATGACCTGCTCGGTCTGGTTCCGTGCCGCCACCGCCACCACGCTAGCGCAAGAACTGCTGCACCAACTGGCCGACGACCTGGAGTCAGCCGAAGCCGGAACCCGCGAAACGATCTACCGCGATGCCGGCCAGGCCGCGACCGACACGCCCGGCCGATTGCCCGCCAGCCTGCGCCAGTTTGCCGAAAAGGCGCTGGCGCGGGCGCTGGCCGACCCGCAATCGCTGGACCGCGCGCTGGGCGTGTTGATGAGCGAACCCAAGCCGCAGGTCTGGTTCGACGCCGGCCAGCCCTTGCCGGGGGGCAGCGGCGTGGCGCTGGACCGGCGCAGCCGCATGGCCTATGACGACCACCATGTTTTTCTCAACGGCGAAGCCTTCAACGCCAGCGGACGCGATGCCCGGCTGATGCGCCAGTTGGCCGACCAGCGCCGGCTGGATGCCGGCGATGTCGGCCGCCTCAGCGCGGGCGCGCTTGCCTTGCTGACCGGCTGGGCGCAAGCGGGCTGGTTGCAGCCGCAGGCTTGACACGCATGGCAGCGCGGGAGGCTTGTTGACATGTCCGGACTGAACGAACCCGGCGCCCAGCCGCTCGGCGTTGAGCACTCCCCCGGCGCTGAACACCCGCCCGGTGTGCATCGCGGCCGCGAGGTCTGCCGCGCGCTGTTGCGGCAGGCCTTGCTCGACCTGGGCGCGCCCGTATCGCCACCGCCAAACGCTGAAGCGACGCCGCCGCGCCAGCAGCACCGCGAGGTCTGGCTCGTCGACCGTCATTTTGCCGATTGGCCACTCGACGAGACGGCGGTGCTCAACAGCCTGTCGGCCTGGTTGCGGTCTGGCAGCGGGCGTCTGATCCTCGTCGGCCTGGATTTCGAGACCACCGCACGCGCCTTGCCCCGGTTTGCCCGCTGGCGGCGCGACTGGTCTCATTGCATCGAGCCGCAGTGCCCGGCCGATGGCTTGATGGCGGCCTCGCTGCGAGGCCTGGTGGCCGACGACGTGACCTGGCAGTGGCTCGATGCACCGGATTGGCGCCTGCGCAAACTCACCAACCCGGTGCGGCGACAGACGTTTCGCGAACAACTTGCAGACTTTTTGCAACGGTGCGATCCGGCCTGGCCGACCACCGCCTTGGGTTTATAGGGGCCATCCCTAGGTTTGGCTATAATAATGGGCTGGTTCCGTAAGCAATTCAGCTTTTTGGATCCGGTTTCTGCACACATCGGTAGCACTGCATCCAGTCGGCTGAATGTGTCAGATCCCCCACCGGTTTTGTTGATCGACACTTTTCACTGAGGATACAAATGAACAAGTCGCTCCTGTTGGCTACCCTGATCGCCGCCGCCGCCCTGACTGCCTGTGGCAAGAAGGAAGAAGCCGCCGTTACCGTCGCTGCTCCCGCTGCCGCCGGCGCTTCGGCCGTGAATGCTGCTGCTTCGTCGGTCGCTGACTCGGCTGCTTCGGCCGCCACGGCCGCCGCGACCGGTGTTGCCGACGCTGCTGCTTCGGCCGCTGCCGCTGCCGCCGCGACGGCCGCCAGCAAGTAATTCGGCCCTGCCGAATCCAGAAGCCGCCTTCGGGCGGCTTTTTGTTGTCTGGATCTGACCGATTACCAGCGGATCACCGGCCGTTCACCGGCCGTTCATCGACCGATCATCAGCCGATCGGCAACGGCTACCGGCTGCTGCGGACGGCACCTGTTGCAGCGCCACCCGCAGCGCCAATGGCCTCACCGAACCACCTCGACGGTGAACCGGGCTGCACCGTAGACGTCGCAATCGGCTGCGCTGCAGCGTGCCTTGCCTGCCAGCACCGACCCCGTGCCGGTGTGCTCACGCCCTGCAGCCACCGCGGCTGCGCCGGTCGGCAGCTTCAGGAACCAGTCTTCGTGATCGGTGCTGAGTTTCGAAAAATCGCGTGCATGTTCGGACACCAGCACGATGAACTGTTCGCGGCCTGTCGGCTCGAAGGTGTCCAACGCCCAGGCCGGCTGCGGCAGATTCAGCGGCTTGCCGGCGCGGATGCGGTTGTCGCTGACCCGGCTGTTCGGAAACAGCAGCAGCAGCGATTCGTCGGGCCCGCCAAGCAAGACGTAGACATGGCCGTCACGGGCCGATTCGACGCTAAACGCCAGCCGGTCGCGGCCGATCCGCAGCCGCGGCTGGGCGGCGCTGGCCCGCACTGAAAAATCGGGTCGCCGACCCTGCATCATGCGGTCGAACTCGGCGCTGATCGAACCCGGCGCCATCACCATCACCATCACCGCTGACGTGCCGGCTGTTGCGGCAACGCCAGCCGTTGCCGGTGCCGGTGCCGGGCTTGCGTCGACCACCGCCGATGCCGTGGGCGACACGCTGGCCGCCGGCGCAGCAACGACCGCAGGCGCCTGCGGCGCCGCTTGCCGTTGGCTGGCCCAGAACGCCAGGCCGCCTGCCAATGCCAGCGCCACGGCCGCGGCGAAGCCGGTCATCCACGCGCTTGCTGACCGGCCCGCGGCGCGGTTCGGCACTTGATCGGTGCTCAGCGAGAGGGCGACGCCTATGGCCTTGGCCAGCGTGTTGGTTTTGGCAGCTTTGGCGGCAGTCGGTCGCGCCGGTGCCGTGGTCGGGCCGCCGGCGTCGATGGCCAGCGCCTGGCGCAACGCGGCCATCGACGGCGTGCGCTGGTCCGGCAGCAGCTGCAGGCCGTCGTCGATGGCTTGCAGGAAGCGCGGCGAATAGCGCCCAGCGGCGCTGCGCAGCAGCGGCACATAGTTGTCAGCCAGGGTGCGACCCACCGAAACCGGCGGCTTGCTGCCCATGATGGCGCCGTAGACTACAGCGCACAGCGCGTAAACATCGGTCCACGGCCCCTGTTTGAGCGAGGGCAGCTCGGCGTACTGCTCCACCGGGGCATAACCCGGCTTGAGGATCGCGGTCAGCGCCTGGGTGGCGTCGCCGATCACCTGGCGCGCGGCGCCAAAGTCCAGCAGCAAGGGGCGGCCGCTGTCGGCCAGCATCAGGATGTTGTCGGGTGCGATGTCGCGATGCAGGCAGTGTTCGGCGTGGATGATCGTCAGCGCGTCGGTCAACGCGGCCAGCAGCGCGATCAACCAACGCTCGTCGGGCGGGCTGCCCAACTGGCGCAGCCGCTCTTTCAGCGTCACACCCTCGTAGAACGGCATCACCATGTAGGCCGTGCCGTTGGCTTGCCAGAACCGGTAGACCTTCAACAGCGAGGGGTGGTCGAACTGTGCCAGCAAGCGCGCTTCGTTGATGAAGCTGTCCAGGCCTGCATCGAACACCGGGCGTTGCTTCTCTGACGTGACAACGACCTGCAGCGCCCCGGCGCGGCTGGCCAGCGTGGCCGGCATGTACTCCTTGATGGCGACCCGGCGCTGCAGCGAATGGTCTTGCGCCAGGTAGACGATGCCGAAGCCGCCTTCACCCAACAGCCGCAGCAATTCGAATTCGGCCAGGTGGGTGCCGATCGGCAGTGCGTTGCCGTGGTCGACCGTGCGGCGGCTGCGCGGCAGCATCTCGGTGGCCACCCAGGCGGGATCCCGGGATGGCGTTCCGGGCGTCGTCCGGCGGCCGTCGTCGGAGGGAAGACTGCTCATCGGGTCTCGGTCCGGTGCCTGGATGGCGCGGCATTTACGTTCAGGTCGGTAGCTCTGCAGCCCTGATCGGAGGCCGCCTGCCCAGTTCGGGGGGGTCAGCGTCGTTGGTACTGCTCAGTGCCGAACAGCGCCCGGCGCGCCGCGTCGTCGGTCATCGGTTTGCGCAGGTCGGCCAGCACCTCGACGCCGCGCAGCACCGCCGGCCTCGCGGCGACCTCGTCGAACCAGCCCTTGAGCTGCGGATAGTCGACCCAATCGATGCCCTGGTTCTTCCAGGAACGCAGCCACGGGAAGATCGCGATGTCGGCGATCGAATACTCGCCACAGCCGATGTAACGGCTTTTGGCCAGCCGCCGATCCAGCACGCCGTACAGCCGCTTGGCCTCGTTGGTGTAACGCTCGACCGCATAGGGCAGCTTCTCGGGCGCGTAGATGCGAAAGTGGTGCGCCTGGCCCAGCATCGGCCCCAGCCCGCCCATCTGGAACATCAACCACTGCAGCACCTCATAGCGTGCCCGCAGGTCATCGGGCAGGAAGCGGCCGGTCTTGGCCGCCAGGTACAGCAGGATCGCGCCCGACTCGAACAAGTTGATCGGCTGGCCGCCCGGCCCGTCCGGGTCGACGATCGCCGGGATCTTGTTGTTGGGGCTGATGGCGAGGAAGGACGGGGCAAACTGCTCGCCGGTACCGATATTCACCGGTATTACGCGGTATGCCAGGCCACATTCCTCCAGCATGATGTGCAGCTTGTGCCCATTGGGCGTTGCCCACGAATACACGTTGATCATCGGGTGTCCTCGGTTGTTGCTTTGGCGCCTGTCACGATTCAACTTTAAACCATGCTGAAGTCCTTACTACGGCTGCTTGCCCGGGGTTCGGTGTCGCCAGAACTGTCGACGCTGCAGCAGTGGGCTGAAGACCACAACCATGGCTTTCGCCGCGTGCGCGATGCCGAGGGTTGTGTCATCGACGGCAAGCTGGGGCCGCAGGCCTGGCGCATCGAGTGGGGGGCGTCGCAGCGCGACTACATCCCCGCATTCGAGCTTCGGTTCATCGCCGAGTTGGACTTGCCGCACCCGCTGATGGCGATGGTGCTGAACCGCAGCCTGCTCGAGCTGATGGAAAAGACGGTCTACGACCTGTTCGTGGACGACGTGCAAACCCGAATCGACACCGACACGCCGCCCGAGATGCGCTGGCTGGTGATGTACAACAAGGCCAGCAGCGCCGACTTGGGGCGCCTGCGCGGGCGTTATGGCGCGGTCTGCAGCATCCTGCCCTGGCTGCAGCAGTGGCTGGCGGGTTCGCTCAACGACGCCCTGGCGACCACGGTGGACATGGTCGGGCCCGACGAGCCGGTGGTGCTCACCATCGGCCGCGGCCGCTTGACCCTGCGCACCGCGCTGGCCCAGCCTGACCCCAAGCGCCTGGCCTTGTGGTTCTCGGTTTTCGAGCATGCGATGCGCGACGCCAAGCGGCTGGGCGCCGAATGGCGCGACGCCGCGGCCGGCGGCCTGACCACCCAACCCAGCGCCTGGTCAAACAGCGAGCTCATCTGCACCAGTGTGCCGGGCATCCAGACCTGAGGCTGGGCGGGGGATGGGCCGGCAGGGCAGGGTGGGCCGGGTGGGCAACGCGGGACAGCCCGCAACCCAGGCTCAACCCTCGGCGATTTCCAGCAGCTTGTCGCGCGACAGCACCACCAACCGGGTGGGCTCGACACGCACGGCACCTTCGCGCTCGAAGCCTTTCAGCTCCTGGTTGACCCGCTGGCGCGAGGCGCCCAGCAGCTGCGCCAGGTCTTCTTGCGCCAGTTGCAGGCCGATGCGGATCTCCTCGCCCTGCTCGATGCCGTAGCTCTTGGCCAGCAGGATGATCTGCTTGGCC